>DATFQE010000140.1:0-7371 GCA_035264445.1 Gaiellaceae bacterium
TTCGTCTCCACCCGCTTGATGTGCACGATGTCCGCGACCGGATTCCCGGCCTTGTCGAACGTCGTCATGCCGGAGAGCTCGATCGACCCTTGCCACACGTCGTTGAACGCGCCGCACGAGAGGGAGCCAGAGTACGCGATCGATTCCGTGAACCGTTCGGGCGGCTTCGCCGAGGCCGCACTGGCGAGCAGCAGGACAACGCAGGCCGCCGCGGTTGACGCCAGGAGTGCCTTCATGCCGTTCCTCTTTTCTCCCCCCGGGAGTGCACATGGACCTATCACGATGTCGCGCGGCTGACAACCGGACGGTCAGGCGGCACGTGTAGCACGATTTGTGCTACGGTTCGGCTATGGCGCGCTCCATTCACGTTCGGCTCGACGACGCGTCCGCAGCGGCGCTCGAAATCGTCCGCGCCGACGGGTTGAGCGACTCCGAGGCCGTGCGGACGGCGCTGCGCGAGGCTGCTGCTCGCCGACGTGCCCGCTCGGCGATCCGAGCAGAAGTCCGCCGGCTCGCGGCCGACGATCGCGATCGCGAGGAGATGCGGATCATCCGGGAGCAGCTCGCGGAGCTCGCGCCGCCTCTGGCCGACTGACGTGGTCCGCGGCGAGGTCTTCCGGCTGCCGGCGCCACGGGGCGCGCGCGGCCACGAGCAGCGCGGCGCCCGCTACGCGGTGGTCGTCCAGGCAGACGAATTCCTCGACCTCAGCACCGTCCTCGTTTCACCCACGTCGACGCGGGCTCTCCCGGCGAGCTTCCGTCCGACGATCGCGCTTGGCGGTCAGGAGACGATTGTGCTCGTCGAGCAGACGAGCGTGGTCGACCCCCAACGGCTCGGCAGATCGGCGGGACGGCTCGACGCGAGCGAGCTGCGATCAGTAGACGAGGCGCTCATGCTCGTCCTTGGCCTCTGATCCCTCGATCTGACCGGGCTGGTGCAGGCTGTGCGAGGTCTGCACCGGAGTCTGCACGCGACGCTCATTGCTGGCACGCCTGTCACGAATGACCCGCTCAACAAGCCAGAGCGGGCTGACTCTGTGGCATAGAAAGGCGCATACGGGATTCGAACCCGTGCCGCCGCCGTGAGAGGGCGGTGTCCTAGGCCACTAGACGAATGCGCCCTGTGGAGAGGTTCAGTGTAGCGACGGCCGGGGAACGTTGCGATCATGCTGGGACGTTGGTTCAGGCGCGGCGAGAAGCATCGCGCCGACAAGCAAGAGGGCGATCCGCAGGCGCTCGACCGTGAGGGCGACCCGCGTGGAGGCCTGCAGAGCCCGGAGTACCGACACGCCGATCCGCGTGACGTCGTCGAGGTGGACGGGGTCGCGATGAGCGGCCCGGCCGGCGCGCCGCAGGACGACCGCGAGCCGGAAGCGCGCGGCTAGCCGCCTACGGCAGCGGCGATCCGTCGGGACACTTGCCGGACTCGACCGCCTGGACGAACTGGTCCGAGAGCACCCACTTCCAGCCGTCGCCAACCCGGACGGCGTGGGCGGTGTACGTGTCGACGACGCCCTTCTTGTCGCGCAGCTGAATGCGCACCGCCTCGGCCCGGTGCTGCGGGATCCCCGGCACGTCCTTCGTCACCGGCTTGACCGAGAGGATCCGGACGGTCGTGTCCTCCTCGAGCGGCGGCTCGCGCTCGCCGCAGTAGACGAACTGGATCTGGCTGATCAGTTTCTGGTGGGCGGGGTGGAGGTCCTCCCAGGACTCGCTGAAGTCGCCGCGGAGATGCTCGGCCGTGATCCGTTGCAGGAACTCGCCCGCGCCGATGTCCCCCGTGGGCTCGTCGTCGCCGCCGCAACCGGCCAGAACGAGCGCGATCAGGAGGACGGCGCGGCGCAAGGGACGGCATCGTTGCATGCGGGGCGGCGGTACAATGTCCGGCCGTTGCGGGGTCGTCTAATGGTAGGACGCCTGACTCTGGATCAGGTAGTCTAGGTTCGAGTCCTAGCCCCGCAGCCTCCGAAACCCGCCGCAAAAGGGCGGGTTTTCGTTTTTCTCGTGTGCGCGGTCAGAACTGGAACGAGAGCCCGCACATGCGGTCGAGGAGCTCGCTCCGGTAGTGGTTGCGGTTGGCGGACCCGAAGTTCATGTAGTTGTCCTTGTCGTACGCCTCGTGGCCGTACGTCGTCGGGTCGTGTCGCTGCGGGCGACCTGCGTGGTGGCCGAGCTCGTGCGCGAGGACTTCGCCGAGGTCGGACTCGCTCATGAACCGACCGACGATGATCAGACGACGGGTGTACTTGAGCGCCGGGCAGCGGTCCTTGAGATCGCCGACGTAGCAGGCCTGGCCGTGCCCGCCGCAGACTTCGCCGGAGATCGGGACGACGAGCACGACGACACCGGGCTTGCTCCGCATGTACTCGAGCTCCTCCATCATCGCGCACACCTGGTCGTACGACTTCACCGTTCGGCTGTCGTTCTCGTCGGTGAAGTTCAGGTTGCCGAGCTCGAGGAACGGCTTCACCTGGAGGTCGAGCGCGATCGACTGGTTCGCGAGCGCCTTCTTGGAGCCCTCGACCGCCTTGTTGGCGATCACGACCTCCTCGTCGCGCCACGGAACGAACACGATCCCGGAGATCCGGCGCTCCGGCTCGCACTTGTCGCCCTTGCGCACGCTCGCCGCCGGCTTGCGGGCGAGCACGCGCGGGAGCCGCTCGTCGGGGAGCTCCTCACTCGAGCACGTGGTGCAGCGGCACGAGGCTCCGCAGCGTTGGAGCTGCCGTCGCGGCGGCGCCGCGAGCATGCGCGCGAGCGCCGCGTTCCCGGCAGACCGCTGGAGCTGGAGGACGGCGGTCGGGCTCAGCGGTGCCGCCGTCGGCGCCGCGGCCACGGGCGAGGGAGGTGCCGGCGCGGCCGGCTGCCTGGCCGCCGGCCGTACCTCGTGCTCCTGCGCCGCCGCGACGCCCACGGGCCGATCCAAGCAGAGTCGCGGGAGCGCGGTCAAGGCTGCTCGGGGACGTGCCGACCTGCTCGACCTCTCGCGAGAGATCGAGCGTCTCGTGGTGGTACGGGACTAGGTCTCGAGCCGGTAGATCGGCACGAGGCGCTTCTCCGCCTCGGTGTCGATATGCGCGACCACGTCGACGTAGGGCTCGAGGCCCGAGCCGCGCAGCTTCGCCTTCAGCAGGCCGTCGACCTGGTAGATGCCGGACGAGTTGTTCATCAGAATCTCGATCCCGATCGGGCTCGAGTCTCCGTCGCGGATCAGCACCTCTTCGATCGCCGCCGCCGACAGCGAGTGGATCGACACGCGCCCGTGCTCGAAGGGGATCCGCGAGCGCCCCTTCGCCATGTCGAGCGCGTCCGCCACGCGGACGATCCCGGCCTCGAGCGTGAGCGGCTTGCCGTAGTCGCGGTGGCTCGTGATCGCCTGCAGCACCTCCGACGTGATCACGGTGACGTCCGGCTCCTCGTAGAGGCCGTCGAGCAGGTCACGGGCCTTCGGCTCGGCCAGGAAGAGGCTGTAGTCCTCGTGACCGTCACGGTGGACCGCCATGCCGACGCAGTGGAGCAGGGCGCCGAGCGCGACCACGACCTCGGCGTCGTCGCTCGTCATCCCGTAGTCCTTGACCATCGCCGTCTCGACGTGGTGCTTCGTGAGCTGGCGCAGGAGCTTGAGCGCGATGTTGGTGACGATCTGGATGTGGACCCACGAATGGTCGTTGATCTCCATCCGGAGGACGGCGTTCACGTTCGCCACGTGCCACCAGCCCTTGAGCTGCTTGTCGTCGTTGACCCGCTCGATCAGCGCGCGCAGCTTGCGGTTCGCCCTCGAGGGGACGTTGATCCGCATCTTCTCGACCGCCTCGGCGGGCGTCAGGCGGGTCTCGCGCTCCGCCTCCTCCGGGATCGGCTGGTCGATCCGCTCCTCGGTCTCGCGGTCGAGCGCCATGCCGGGACTGTAGTGCGCGGGCTACGCGGGCGGAGGCATCGGCTCCGGGGTCGCAGCCGCGGGCGCCTCTTTCAGCGCGCGGAGGCGGAAGTACATGTTCGTCAGCGCGAGCGCGACGAACGGGATCCCGATCGTGTTGCTGATCACGCTCCTGACGTACTCGCCGAAGGCGCCGCCGAGCCAGATGGTCGCGATGGAGACGACGAGCGAGACGCCAAGGAGGATCAGAAAGCACAGCACGATGACGCCGAACGCGCTCCACCCGAAGCCGCTGACGAGCTCGCGGCTGCGGCCGAACGCCTCCATCACCCCTCGCCGCTCGAGGACGATCACCGGTATCAGCACGCTCCAGATCGTCAGCAGGTAGAGGCCCGGGACGATCAGCAGGACGAGGCCGACGGCGATCGCGAGCCCGGCGAGGATGCCCGCGATGGCGAGCGGGCCGATGTGCTGCTGAGCGCGGCCGAAGGTCTGGCCCATGGTGAGGTCGGCCCGCCCGTCGCGGATGTCGGCGACCGCCTCGACGAGCGCGCCTTGGAGCCAGAAGAGGCCGATGATCCCGACGAACGCGCCCAGGATCGCGCCGAACCAGCCGAGCGCGAGCGTGAGCAAGAGCGACACGAGGCCGAGGAGCAGGTAGACGACGAGGGCGAACGGCATCAGGTGCTGCCAGTGCGCCTTGTAGTGGCCCCACGCCTCCCCGATGACCTCGCCTGCCCGCACGCGAGGCGCGAGCCTACAACACCTCCGGCGGCTCGGCCCCTTTTCGCCGTCTGACGGATGCGCGAAGCTTCGCCGACCTGAATCGCAACCTGAGAGGACGGCAGATGCCTGACCTGAGGACGCTCTCCACCGGCACGAAGCTTCTGCTCGGCGCCTGCGCACTGCTCCTGATCGACACCTTCCTGGCCTGGCAGAAGGTCACCGTCGAGGTCGGCGGCGTCGAGATCGCGTCGGCGTCGCGGAACGCGTGGCACGGCTTCTGGGGCGTCGCCATGGGACTCGTGCTGATCGCGCTCCTGGTCTGGGTCGGGCTGCAGGTCGCGAAGGTGGATCTCCCCGACCTGAACGTTCCCGAGCGAACGGTCACCGTCGCGCTCGCGGTGCTGGTCCTCGTGCTCGCGCTGCTGAAGAATCTCGTCGACGACTACTCGGCGTGGCCGAGTTACGTCGGCGTCGTCCTCGCGGCCGGAGTCGCGGTGGGAGGCTGGATGCGGATGCAGGAAACCGAGGTCACCGCGGCCGCCGCGCCGGCCGCGCCGCCGCCTCCGCCGCCCGCGGCCGAGGGGTCGTGATCCGGCCCGCTACCCGGCCGACAACCCGCCAAGCCCCCTAGGCGACCTCGGCGGCCCAGTCGCCGTAGAGCGCCGTGTACAGGCCGCGGCGAGCCATCAGCTCGGCGTGCGTGCCCTGCTCGACGACCCGCCCGTGCTCGAGCACGACGATGAGGTCGGCGTCGCGGATCGTCGAGAGCCGGTGCGCGATGATGAACGCGGTTCGCGCCTTGAGCAGGCGGCGCAGCGCGAGCTCGATCTGCCGTTCCGTCCCGATGTCCACCGAGGAGGTCGCCTCGTCGAGGATCAGGATGCTCGGGTCGGCGAGGAGCGCGCGGGCAAAGGCGACGAGCTGGCGCTGGCCGAGCGAGAGGCGCGTGCCGCGCTCGCCGAGGTCGGTGTCGTAGCCGTCCGCGAGCGCCCCGATGAACGCGTGCGCGCCGACGGTCTGCGCGGCCGCGACGACGTCGTCGCGCGTGGCGTCAGGGCGGCCGAACGCGATGTTGTCGTGGACGGTCCCGGCGAACAGGAAACCCTCCTGGGGCACGATCCCGAGCTGGCGGCGCAGCGACTGCTGCGTCACGTCGCGCAGGTCATGTCCGTCGATCGTGATCCGGCCGGAGCGCGGCTCGTAGAAGCGGGCGAGCAGCTTCGCAATCGTCGACTTGCCCGCTCCGGTGTGCCCGACCAGAGCGACCGTCGTGCCGGCGGGCACGTCCAGGTCGAGCCCGTGGAGCACTTCGCGGCCCTCGCCGTAGCCAAAGCGGACGCGCTCGAACGCGACGTGGCCCTCGATCGGCGGGAGCTCTCGCGCGTCAGGCCGGTCGACGACCTCGGGCTCCTCGTCCATGACGTCCATGATCTTGTCGAGCGCAGCCACCGCGGCCAGGAAGGTGTTGTACAGCTGCGACAGCTGCTGCACGGGGTCGAAGAAGTTCGAGAGGTAGAGCAGGAAGGCGAGCAGCGTGCCCTCGGTGATCGACCCCGCGAAGTAGAGGTAGCCGCCGTAGCCGAGCACGACCGCGGTAGCCGCGGTCGAGAGGAAGTCGACGAAGGGGAAGTAGAGGCCGTTCGTGACGACGGTGCGCTGGTTCGCGGCGCGGTACTGCGCGTTGACCTCGCGGAAGCGCTGCTCGCTCGCGCGCTCGCGCGTGTATGCCTGCACGACGCGCATCCCGGCGATGTCCTCGGCGAGCGTGGCTGTGACGAGGCCGAGCCGCTCCCGAACGGCCCGGTAGGCGCGCGAGGAGAAGATCCGGAACGCCGCCGTCGCCGCGAGCATGAACGGCACGACCGCGAGCGTCGCGAGCGCGAGCCGCCAGTCGAGCAGGAAGAGGATCACCGACGAGCCGATCAGGATGAGCGTGCTCTGGACGAGGGTGGTGACGCCGTCGGTGACCAGCTGGTCGAGGGCCTCGACGTCGTTCGTCAGCCGGCTGATGATCACGCCTGCGCGGTTGCGCTCGTAGTAGCCGAGCGAGAGCCGCTGGAGATGCTTGAAGAGCCGGTTGCGCAGGTCGGCCAGGATCCGCTCGCCCGTCCAGCCGGTGAAGTAGGTCTGTGCCGAGCTCGTCAGCAGGCTGAGGACGCCCGCGACGCCGAAGAGCGCCACGATCCACGCGAGCGTCGAGAGGTTTTGCGATGCGATCCCCTCGTCGAGCGCGAGTTTGGCGAGGTACGGCGGCGCGAGCCCGACGGCGGTCGCGGCGAGCAGCGACCCGAGCGCCAGCGCCGTGCGACCCTTGTACGGCGCCGTCAGCCGGGCGAGCGTACTCACCCGCCGGACCGTCCGCCGCCACGACCAGTCGTCGACGGTGGTGTCGCGCGCCTGCCTGAGATGGCTTCCGGGCTGCCAGACCCTCACGGTGGGCACCAGTGTCCCGCGCGTGTACCTGGGGCCCGTACGGCACCGCTCCCGCCCACCGACACGCTAGTGCGGAAATGGTCACGCGACCGTGCCGCGTTTGTGCCGAATTGGCGTCCACACCCCGCGTACAAGGTCGACGAGACGTGCGTCACGCGCGCGCCTCCACGCGCTCGGCGAACTCCCGTTCCAAGAGCCCGTGGTCGTAGATCTCGCGGTAGACCGCGCTCGACGCGAGCAGCTCGTCGTGCGTCCCGCGAGCGGCGATGCCGCCCTCGTCGAGGACGACCAGCTCGTCCGCGAGCGCGATCGTGGAGAGGCGGTGGGCGATGATG
>DATFQE010000141.1:0-14024 GCA_035264445.1 Gaiellaceae bacterium
GTTCGAGAACGCCGACGGGTTCACCGCCTACTTCGGGTTTCTCTCCCGGATCGCACCGTTCGGCGCGCGGGAGCGCGAGGGTCGGCGCGAGCTCGTGGTCAGACCGCCGCTGAAGGCGCTCACCCGGTGGGACGACAGGCCCGGAACGCTCGCCGTCGTGGCTGTCATGCTGGGCTCGGTCGCGTTCGACGGCTTCAGCCGGACCGCGACGTGGCAGAACCGGCTGTTCGAGATCGAGGCCGACCTGATCTCGAACCCGCGTCTCTCGGACTTCGTCGTCACGCTGGTGAACGTCGCCGGGCTGACGGTCTTCGTTCTCCTCGTGGCGGGCTTCTACCTCCTCGCCGTCACGGGAGCGCGCGCCGTGGCGCACACACACCGCCCGCTCGTCACCGCGTTCGTGTTCAGCCTCGTGCCGATCGCGCTCGCCTACGTGCTCGCGCACTACATCTCGCTGCTCGTCAACCAGGGCCAGTTCGCGATCCCGCTTGCCTCCGACCCGTTCGGCCGGGGCTGGGACCTGCTCGGGACGGCGGACTTCGCGCCGAACCTGACGGCGCTGACGCCGGACATGATCTGGTACACGCAGGTGGCCGTCCTCGTCGTCGGCCACGTGCTCGGGCTGGTGCTCGCCCACGACCGCGCGGTGGCGCTCTTCTCCTCGGCGCGGACCGCCGTCAGGACGCAGTACGCGTTCCTGATCCTGATGGTGCTCTATACCGTGGCAGGCCTGTGGCTCCTGTCACAGGGATAGTCGTCGCGCACGGCGGCACGACCGGCCTCATCGTCGAGCTCTCCGGCGCTGTCGGCTTGCTGGCGCTGGGGCTGGCCGCCTGGCTCGGAGCCCGTAAGGAGCGGAACTGAGCTCGTTCGGCTACCATCCGGCCTCGGCGCGCTCATGGGCGCGCCTCCTCATGAAGACATGGAACGCAAAACCGGGCGAGGTCGCCCGCAAGTGGTACGTCGTGGACGCCGAGGGGCAGACTCTCGGCCGTCTCGCCACGCAGATCGCCGATACACTCCGCGGCAAGCGCAAGCCCCAGTACACGCCGCACGTGGACACCGGCGACTTCGTGGTGGTCGTGAACGCCGAGAAGATCGTCGCGACCGGCAAGAAGCGTGACGAGAAGATGTACCACCGCCATTCCGGCTACCCCGGCGGTCTCCGCAGCCGCACGCTCGGCGAGATGCTCGAGCGCCGGCCGACCGAGGTGATCCGCAAGGCCGTGAAGGGGATGCTGCCGCGCAACCGCCTCGCCCGCGCGCAGCTGACGAAGCTCAAGGTTTACGCAGGCCCGGAGCACCCGCACGCCGCGCAGGCGCCCGAGCCGCTCCCGCTGGAGGATGCGAATGTCTGAGACGACCACCGGCCGCGCCCAGTACCTTGGCACGGGGAAGCGCAAGACCTCGGTCGCGCGCGTGATCCTGCGCCCGGGCGACGGTGCGAGCTGGATCAACGGCCGCACGCTGGAGGAGTACTTTCCGCGCGCTTCGCACCGGATCTCCGTGATGTCGCCGCTCAAGGTGGCAGGGGTCGAGGGCACGTTCGACCTGCGCGTCCGCGTCGCAGGTGGAGGCCCGACCGGTCAGGCCGGCGCCGTCCGCCACGGCATCGCGCGGGCGCTCGTCGAGGCCGATCCGAACCTGCGCGTGCCGCTCAAGCGCGAGGGCTTCCTGACGCGGGACGCCCGCAAGGTCGAGCGTAAGAAGGCCGGCCTGCACAAGGCGCGCAAAGCGCCCCAGTTCTCGAAGCGTTAGCGTCCCGCCGTGCGGCGGTACTTCGGCACCGATGGTGTGCGCGGCGTCGTGGGCGCCGACCTCACCGCCGAGCTGGTCGAGAAGCTCGGGAAGGCCGCGACGCTCTGGAGCGGACGCGGGCGCGTCTTCGTGGGACGGGACACGCGCGGGTCGGGCGAGGAGCTGGAGGAGGCCTTCGCGCGCGGGATCGTGGCGGCCGGTGGGAGCGCCGTCCTCGCGGGCGTCCTACCGACGCCCGCGGTTGCATTGCTCGCGCTCGACCTCGGCGTCGTGATCACCGCCTCGCACAACCCGCCGGAGTACAACGGCGTCAAGTTCTTCGACGGCGACGGCCGGAAGCTCGTCGACGCGGCAGAGGAAGAGATCGAGGCGCTCCTCGATGGGGAGGCGCCGGGCGGAGGGGCGATCGACCGGGTCGGCGTCGCCACGGAGAGCTACCTCGATCACGTGCTCGAGCGCTTCGGCAGCGAGCTCAGCGGCTTGAGCGTCGTGGTCGACTGCGCGAACGGCGCGTACTCGGGCATCGCGCCGAAGGCGTTCTCCCGGCTCGGAGCCGAGGTCACGCGCATCGCCGACGAGCCCGACGGCACCAACATCAACATGGGCTGCGGGGCGACCGATCTCGCGCTGCTCTCGCGGACCGTGCGCGACTGCGGGGCGGACCTCGGAATCGCGTTCGACGGCGACGGAGACCGCATGCTCGCCGTCGACGGCGCCGGCGAGACCGTCGACGGCGACCAGATCCTCGCGATCCTCGCGCTGGATCTCGACGTGGACACCGTGGCGGTCACCCAGATGACGAATCTCGGCTTCCACCGACTGATGCAGGAGCGCGGAGTCCGTGTGATCACCACGGCGGTGGGAGACCGGTACGTCCTCGAGGCCCTGCGCAAGGAAGGGGCCGTCCTAGGCGGCGAGCAGTCGGGGCACATCATCTATCTCCGCGACCACGTCACCGGTGACGGTCTCGCCGCTGCGCTCCTCCTCTGCGGCGCGCTCAAGGGCCGCACGCTCGCCGAGGCGGCCGCCGTGATGCCCAGGTGGCCGCAGGCGAAGGAGAACGTGCAGGTGCAGGCCAAGGAATTCCCTGAGGAGCTGACCGCGGAGCTCGAGCAGATCAACCGTCGGCTCGACGGATCGGGCCGCGTGCTCGTCCGCCCGTCGGGCACGGAGCCCGTCGTCAGGGTGCTCGTGGAGGCCGAAAACGAGTTTGAGGCGCGCCGCCTCTGTGGTACGATCGCTGCTCTCGTACTGCGAGAGCTCGGCTAGCCAAAATGCCCGGCGAGCCGGGCTTTCTCCGTTTTTACAGGTCATCGCGGCAAGGGGAGGCAGGCGTGTGCGGGATCATCGGATACGTCGGACCGCAGCGGGTTCAGCCGTTGCTCTTGCACGGCCTGCAGCGCCTCGAGTACCGGGGCTACGACTCGGCGGGGATCGCTCTCCTCGAGCCTCACGGCCTGCACCACGTTCGTGCAGTCGGCAACCTCGCGAACCTGCAGGGCGCCACGTCGTCGAACGGCCGCTCACAGGCGACGACAGGCCTCGGTCACACCCGCTGGGCGACCCACGGCGGCGTCACCGAGCGGAACGCCCATCCGCTCACCGGCTGCGACGACGGCCGTATGTCCATCGTCCTGAACGGGATCGTCGAGAACTACCGCGAGCTCAAGGCCGGGCTCGAGGCGGAGGGGCACACGTTCACCTCCGAGACCGACGCCGAGACCGTCGCGCACCTGGTCGAGCGCCACTACGACGGCGACCTGCTCGAGGCTGCGCGCCTGGCGCTCCGCGAGATGGAAGGCCACTTCTCGTTCGTCGTCATCCACGCCGACCACGCCGACGAGCTCGTCGCCGCGCGTTTCCAGACGCCGCTCGTCGTGGGCCTCGGCGAGGGCGAGAACTTCGTCGCCTCCAACGCGGCGGCGTTCCTGAAGGAGACGCGGCGCGTCATGTTCCCCGACGACCACCAGCTCGTCTCGATCACGCCGGAGGCCGTTCGCTTCGTGAACCTCGGCGGTGAGGTCGTCGAGCACGACGAGCTCGAGCTCGACTGGGACGACGAGGGCGCCGAGAAGGGCGGGTACGAGACCTTCATGCTCAAGGAGATCTACGAGCAGCCCGAGGCCGTCGCGGAGACGATCGGCGACCGGCTCCGCCACGGGCGGCTGGAGCTCGAGGGGCTGGGCCTCTCGGACGACGAGCTGAGGCAGCTTCGCCGGGTCGTGATCCTTGCGTGCGGCACTGCCTACCACGCGGGCGTCGTCGGCCGTTACGTGATCGAGGAGTGGGGCCGCATCCCCGTCGAGCCCGACATCGCGAGCGAATGGATCTACCGCAACCCGGTGATCGGCGAGGACACGCTCGTGATCGGCATCTCGCAGTCCGGCGAGACGCGCGACACGGTCAACGCGATGAAGCTCGCACGCGAGCTCGGCGCCCACACGCTCGCGATCACGAACATGATGGGCTCGCAGATCACACGCGAGGTCGACTCGGTGCTCTACACGCGCTGCGGGCTCGAGGTCGGCGTCGCCGCGTCCAAGACCTTCACGGCGCAGGTCGCGCTCTTCTACCTGATCTCGATGAAGCTCGCGCAAGTGCGCGAGACGCTGCCGCCCGACGAGATCAGCTTCATCGTGGATGCGGTCTACGACCTTCCCGAGCAGATGGAGACCTTCCTCGACGGCGACCATCCGATCGAGGAGATCGCCCAGCGGTTCTACGACAAGCCGTTCTTCCTCTACCTCGGACGACACATCGGGCTGCCGGTCGCGCTCGAGGGCGCGCTCAAGCTGAAGGAGATCTCCTACATCCCGACCGAGGCGTACTCGGCCGGCGAGATGAAGCACGGCCCGATCGCGCTGCTCGACACGGACACCCCGGTCGTGGTCGTCGCGACCGACCTGCACGTCTACGACAAGATCGTCTCCAACATCCAGGAGACCCGGGCGCGCGGGGCGCACGTGATCGCAATCGCGACCGACGGCAACGAGGACATCCAGCACCACGCCGACGACGTCATCTACGTGCCGAAGACGCCGAACTTCCTCCAGGCCGTCCTCGCCGTCCTGCCGTTGCAGCTGCTCGCGTACCGGATTGCGCGACTGCGCGGGCTGAACGTGGATCAGCCCCGCAATCTCGCCAAGACCGTTACCGTCGAATAACGCGTTCTGCTCTCGTCACCGGTGCGAGCACCGGCATCGGGCTCGCAATCGCCGAACGGCTCGTCGCCGACGGCTGGGCGCTCGGCTTCGCCACCCACGAGCGCGACGAGGACGCGGCTCGGGAGTTCGAGCGGCTCTCCACGCTGGGTCGCGTCCAGTGGGTCTCCGGAGACCTGTCGGATGCGGACGTGCCGGCGCGCTTGGTGTCCGAGACGGTCGAGGCGCTCGGCGGCCTCGACGCGCTCGTGAACAACGCCGGCGTCACGCTGGCGAAACCGGTCCTCGAGCTGACCGCGGACGACTTCGACTCGATCTTCTCGATCGACGTGCGTGCGGCGTTTCTGTTGTCACAGCAGGCAGCGCGGCGGATGGCCGACGGCGGCGCGATCGTCAACGTGACGAGCGTCCACGAGCACGTTCCGCGCGTCGGCTTCGCGCTGTACGCCTCCGCGAAGGCGGCGCTCGGGATGCTGACGAAGAGCCTTGCGCTCGAGCTGGCGCCCTCGATCCGTGTCAACGCCGTCGCGCCGGGCGTCACCGCGACCGAGCGGAACGAGGAGGCGGAGTCGCTCGGCGCCGACACACCGCTCCGTCGCGCCGGCACTCCCGCTGAGGTGGCCGCGGTGGTCGCGTTCCTGCTGTCCGACGAGGCGGCGTACCTGACGGGCGAGAGCGTGGTCGTCGACGGGGGCGCGCTCCAGAACGTCTTCCGCCCGGCGGTTTGACGCGTGTTCGAGCGCTTCACCGAGCGTGCGCGTCAAGTCGTCGTCATCGCGCAGTCCGAGGCGCGTGCACTGAAGCACAACTACATCGGGACCGAGCATCTGCTCCTCGGGCTCCTACGCGAAGAGGAAGGCATCGCGGCGCGCGTGCTGATGTCGTTCGATGTCACGGTCGAGGAGGTTCGCGCGCAGGTCGCCCGCATCATCGGCCAGGGCGACGAAGTCGTCGGCGGTCACATCCCGTTCACGCCGCGCTCGAAGAAGATCCTCGAGCTATCGCTGCGGGAGGCGCTCGCCGTCGGCCACAACTACATCGGTACCGAGCACATCCTGCTCGGTCTGATGCGTGAGGGTGAGGGAGTTGCGGTCCGCATCCTGCTCGACTTCGGCGCATCGCCCGCAGCTGTACGCGACGAGGTTCTGCGCCTTCTGACTTCTTCGCGCGGCGAGGTGGGCGCGCCGCCGCCTCTCAACTGGGAGTACACGGTTCGGACCCTCGAGGGTCCGACCGAGACATGGCCCGAGCAGCTGACGGCGTGGAGGCGCGAGGGCTGGGAGGTGCTGACGGTCGTCGAAGAGCAGGGTGCGCACCGCGCGCTGCTCGAGCGCCGGGTCGGCTAGGCCAGGCGCGCCGCCGGCGTCCTTCGCAGAAACGCTAGCGCTCGAAGTCGAGTCGGACGTCCTCGAGGGCGATGTCGCGAAGGACGCGGTTCATGACGTCGTCGGAGACGACGCCGTCGCGGCGGAGATCCAGCACGGCGTTGCGCTCCGCGTCGAGCAGCTCACGGCGCAGGCGCTGGTACGAGAGCGACTGAGCCTCGTTGGCGCCGTCGGAGCTCTCGTCGAAGCGCTCGCCGAAGCGCCGGATGCGGAAGTCGTAGAGGCCGCGCATGCGGCCGGCGGTGTCGTCCACGACCCAGTCCTCGCCCTCGAGCTCGGACAGCCGCTCGAGCGCCGCCATCGCGGCGCGCTTCCTCGCCTTGGCCTCCTCACGCGCGTCGCCGCCGTCGTCCTCGATCCCGAGAACGCGAATGAGCGCCGGGAGCGTCGCTCCCTGCCCGACGAGCGTGACGACGATCACGCAGAAGGCCAGGAAGATGATCAGCTCGCGGCCGGGGAAGGGTGTCCCGGCCTCGGTTTCGAGCGGGATGGCGAGCGCGGCCGCGAGCGAGACGGCGCCTCGCATTCCTGCCCAGGCGACGACGGTGGCGTTCCTGACCTTCAACGCGCGCCGTTGCAGGAGCGCGAAGACGAGCACCCACGCGACGCGGGCGAGCACCACCGTCGCGCAGACGGCCGCGGCTGCAATCCCGAGCTCGCGCGTCGACCAGGCGTCCAGGCCGTCGAGCACCGACGGCAGCTGCAGGCCGACGAGCGCGAACAGCGTCGCGTTGACGATGAACGTCAGGATCGTCCAGAACGCGAAGCCCTGGAGCCGCGTCTCGGCGTTCGTGAGCTCCGGCGTGTGCCAGCCGAGGTAGATGCCGGCGGTCACGGCGGCCAGGACGGCGGAGACGCCGAGCGCCTCGGCAGGCAGGTACGCGAGGTACCCGGTCAGGAGCGAGATCGCGATCTCGCTCGGGGGGTCGCTCATGCGCTTGCGCACCTGGCGAATGACGTAGCCGACGCCCACCCCGATCGCGATGCCGGCGATCGCGTTCACCACCAGCCGGGCGCCGGCCTCCCAGAGCGTGAACGTCCCCGTCGTCACGGCGACGACGGCCACGCGGTAGAGGACGAGCGCGGTCGCGTCGTTCACGAGGCTCTCGCCCTCGACGATCGTCACGATGCGGCGCGGGGCGCCGAGACGGCTCGCGATCGACGTGGCAGCGATGGGGTCGGTCGGCGACACGACCGCCCCGAGGACGAACGCGGCCGACCACGGCAGGTCGTCGACAACGGCATGGGCGACAACCGCGACGCCGACGGTGGTTGCGGTGACCAGGCCGATCGAGAGCAGCGAGATCGGATAGATGTTCGCGCGTAGGTCTCGCAGCGACGTGAAGAAGGCGGCCGAGTAGAGGAGCGGCGGAAGAAATGCCACCAGCACGAGCTCCGGCGGCAGGTCGAATTCGGGCAGGCCGGGAACGAAGCTCAGGACGAGCCCGCCGAGCACCATCAGGATCGGGTAGGGCACGCGGGTCCGCGGCGCGAGGAACAGCAGCGCCCCGACTCCGGTCAGGAGCCCGAGCAGCTGGACCAGTTCCCGGTCGTGGAGCTCCACGGGCTCAGGCTACGGGTCCGACGGCGGCCGCCGCAGCCGTTTCGTCTGCGAGCGGCGGCGCTTGCCCTCGAGCCGCCGCTCGCGCGACCCCGCGGTCGGCTTCGTGGGCCGGCGCGGGCGCTCGACACGCAGCGCCTCGCGCAGCCCGTCGACGACCCGCTCGACGGCGAGCTCGCGGTTTCGCGCCTGGCTGCGCTCGTCCTGCGCGACCGCCCGGAGTACCGGGCCCGCCTTCGCGATCACGCGCCGCTTTTGCGTCTCCGTCAGCGCCGGCGAGGCCTCGACGTCGAAGATTGCCTCGACGCGTGTCTCGGACTTTTGCGCGTGCTGCCCGCCCGGGCCGCTCGACCGCGAGTAGCGAAGCTCGATCGCCGAGCGGGGCAGGACGACCGAGCGAGTCACCCGAATAGACTCGCGCTCCATGGCTGCGATTCTGCTGGACGTCGACGGCGTCCTCCAAGTCTCGGGCGAGCCGATACCCGGCGGAGCCGAAGCCGTTGGCCGGCTGCGCGAAGCCGGTCACCGGCTCCGTTTCGTCACCAACAACACCACGAGGGCCCGATCACAGCTCGCGGACGAGCTCCGCGTCCTCGGCGTGGAGCTCGAGGACGAGGAGCTCCAGACGACGCCGCGCGCAGCTGCGCGCGCGCTGACGGGGCGACGCGTCCTGGCGATGACGATGGCCGCGATCCTGGACGATCTCGAAGGCGTCGAGCTGGTGGGCGAGGAAGCCGAAGCGGTGCTGCTCGGCGGGGCCGACGAGACTCCCGAGACGAACCGCGTCTTCAGCTACATGAACCTCGCGCGCGCGTTCGCCGAGATCGACACGGGCGCCGACCTCTACTGCCTGCACCGCAACCGCTGGTGGCAGACCTCCCGGGGGCCGCTTCTCGACGCGGGCGCCTTCGTCGCCGGGCTCGAGTACGCGGCGGACGTCCAGGCGACGCTGCTCGGCAAGCCGAGCCCCTCGTACTTCGCCGCTGCCCTCGAAGCCCTCGACGCCGATCCGGAGATGACGTGGATGGTGGGCGACGACGTCGACTCCGACGTGGCCGGCGCGAAGGGGGTCGGAATGCGCGCCGTCCTCGTCCGGACGGGGAAGTTCCGGCCGGACGAGGTCGAGATCGCGAAGGCGCAGCCGGACGGAATCGTCAGCTCGATCGCCGAGCTCCCCGAGTGGTTGGAGCGCGAGCTCGGGTGACGGTGGGGCTGGACGTGATCGAGATCGAGCGGATCCGGCGCGCACTCGACCGGCCCGGCTTCCGAGAGCGCTGCTTCACCGCGGCGGAACGGGAGTACTGCGATTCGAAGGCCAACCCGGCGCAGCACTACGCCGCCCGCTTCGCCGGCAAGGAGGCGGTCGGCAAGGCGCTCGGGTCCGGCGTCTACTTCACCTGGCGCGAGATCGAGATCCGCGGCCGCCCGAAGCCCGGGGTCCAGCTCTCGGGGCGGACGAAGGCGTTCGCGGAGCGCGTCGGCGCCGGGCGGATCGACCTCTCGATGACGCACTCGCGGGAGCTGGCAGCGGCGATCTGCGTCGTCGACGCAGGCTGAAAAATGAAGCCGCTCTACACCGCGGCCGAGATGAAGGCGGCCGAGGCCGGTCACGACGTCGACGTGCTGATGGAGCGCGCCGCCCACGCGGTCGCCGCGGCCGTCCGCGAGCGCTACCCGCAGGCCCGTCGGATTCGGGCTGTCTGCGGCAAGGGCGCAAACGGCGGCGACGGACGGATCGCCGTACGGCTGCTACGCGAGGACGGGCTCGACGCCGAGGAGTCGACCGAGGTGAGCGACGCCGACGTAGTCGTGGACGCGCTGTTCGGAACCGGGTTCTCCGGTGCTCCCCGAGCGGAAGCGGCCGACCTGATCCGGCGGATCAACGAGGCGCCCGCACCGGTCGTCGCCGTCGACATTCCGTCAGGCGTCGACGCCTCGACGGGCGAGGTGCCCGGAGATGCGGTCGTCGCCGACGTGACCGTCACGATGAACGGGCTCAAGGTCGGCCTCGTCGTCGGCCCGGGGCGCTTTCGTTCTGGCGACGTCGTCGTGGCGGACATCGGGCTCGAGCACCGCGCCACGACGCACGCGCTGGTCGGAGCCGAGCTCCTCGAACGGGTTCCGCGCAAGCGCGACGGCGACAACAAGTACACCGCCGGGTCGGTCCTCGTCGTCGGGGGCGCTCGCGGTATGACCGGGGCCGCCGCGCTCTGCGCCCGCGCGGCCTTTCGCGCCGATGCGGGGTACGTCGCCGTCGCGGCTCCGGCCGAATCGCTGCCCGTGCTCGAGACGCTCGTGCTCGAGGCCGTCAAGCGACCGCTCGACGACGTGATGGCGGCCGCCGAGAGGGCGCGTGCTCTGGCGATCGGCCCCGGGCTCGGGCGCGGTGAGCGCGAACGCGAGCTCGTTCGTCGGCTGCTACGCGAGACCGGCGTTCCCGCGGTCGTCGACGCCGACGCCCTCGACGGCTTCGCGCCCGTGGCGCGTGAGGCCGACACGGTGCTGACACCCCACTCGGGAGAGCTGGGGCGCCTGCTCGACGAGGAGTCGGCCTGGGTCGACGCGCACCGGCTCGAGGCGGTCGCGCGGGCCGTCGAGCGGTTCGGCTGCGTCGTTCTCCTGAAAGGCCCTGACACGCTCGTCGGCGCTCCGCGCGAAGGCGTGTGGGTCGTCGGCGACAACGTTCCTGCGCTCGCGAGCGCCGGGACCGGCGACGTGCTGACGGGCGTCGTGGCTGCGTTTCTCGCCAAGGGCCTCGACGCGCGGACGGCCGCCGCCGCAGGAGCGGTCGCGCATCGGCGCGCAGCCCGGGCCGCGGGCAAGCCTGCCGGCCTCGTCGCTTCCGACGTGATCGAGGCCCTTCCTGCGGCTCTCGGATCGTGATCGTCCCTCGCTCGGAGCTCACGATCGATCTCGGCGCGCTGCGGCGAAACGTCCGGAGGCTGCGGCGCGTCGTCGAGGGCTCGGCCCTGTGGGCCGTCGTCAAGGCCGACGGTTACGGCCATGGAGCTCTCGATGTCGCGCGCGTGGCGCTCGCGGAGGGAGCCGAAGCGCTCTGCGTCGCGACCGTCGAGGAGGCGTTGCCGCTGCGGGCGGCCTTCGCGGACGCCCGCATTCTCGTGATGGGGCCCGCTCAGGACCTCCCGGCGGCGCGCGAGGCGCGCCTCGAGCTCGCCGTGGGCGCCGGGCCGATTCCCGAGGGCATACCGGTGCATCTCAAGCTCGACACCGGCATGGGCCGCTGGGGGTTCTCCGAGCTGCCGAGCCCCACGCGCGACGTGGTCGCCGTCATGACGCACCTTGCGAGCGCCGACTGCGACCCCGGCTTCACCCGCGTGCAGATCGACCGCTTCCGCGCCGCGACGGACGCGCTCGGGCTCGAGCGCCACGCTGCGAACAGCGCCGGCGCGCTCCGCTTCCCGGAAGGCCGCTTCGACGCCGTGCGCGCCGGCGTCGCGCTCTACGGCCTCTCTCCCTTTGGCGGCGATCCCGGCGAGGACGGCCTCGAGCCGGTGCTTTCGTGGCGCAGCCACCTCGCCCAGGTCAAGCTCCTGCGGCCGGGGGAGTCGACCGGTTACGGGCGCCGCTTCGTCGCCGAGCGCGAGACGTGGATCGGGATCGTCCCGGTCGGTTACGCGGACGGCTTCCGGCGGGACCTGACCGGGACGGAGGTGCTGGTCGACGGTGGGCGGCAGCGGGTCGTCGGAACGGTGTCGATGGACGTGGTGGCGGTCGAGCTCCCCCGCGAGCTTCCCGTCGGGACGCGCGTTGCGCTCGTTGGCGACGGCTTGCTGCTCGAGGAGCACGCGCGTGTCGCCGCGACGATCAACTACGAGCTCGCGTGCGGAATCGGTAATGCGGCGGGGCATACCCGCAGCGTCCGGCGGGTCGTCGATGCGTGAGCTCGCGCAGCAGCTGCTAGCAGGTGAGGAGGCCTGGGTCGTCGGCGGCGCCGTGCGCGACGAGCTGCTCGGCCGCGAGGTTCGCGATCTCGACATCGCCTATGGGGACCCGCGCGCTGCGGCGGTCGCGTATGCCCGGCGGTCCGGAGGGTCGCCGTTTCCGCTCTCCGAGCGGCACGGCGCGTGGCGGGTCGCGCTCGGTGACGGCCGCACGGTCGACTTCACGCCGCTCCGCGGCTCGATCGAGGACGACCTGGCAACCCGCGACTTCACCATCAATGCGATCGCCGTCCCGCTCGCGGGCGGCGAGGCCGTCGACCCATACGAGGGGCGCCGCGACCTCGGCGCGAGAAGACTGCGGCACGTAACGACGACGATCTTCGAAGACGACCCGCTGCGGCTTCTGCGGGCCGTCCGCTTCGTCGACCAGTTCGGATTCGAGCTCGACGGGCGTACGGAGGATCTGATCCGGGAGAAGGCGGACCTCGTCGCCCGGCCCTCGGGCGAGCGCATCGTCGCCGAGCTGGAGCAGCTGTCCGCGGCCGGGCTGCGCCTGCTCGACCGGCTCGGGTTGCTCGGCCCTTTGGGCGGGTCCGTCGCAGACCTGCGCGACGGCGACTCCGACGCGATCCGTCTCGCTCGCGTGTTCCGCGAGGGTCTGGCGCGGTTTCCGATCTCGAACGAGCGGCGGGCGCTGCTGCGCGCGGTCCTTCGCGCTCGCCCTCCACGCGACGATTCGCCGCGCGAGATCTACCGCTTTCGCCGCGCGACCGAGCCGTGGTCGCTCGAGGCGCTCGAGTTCCTCGGCGCGACGGAGCTGCGCGGAGCCGTCGAGGAGGCGCGGCGCCGCGATCCCACCGAGCCGCTGCTACGCGGCGACGAGCTCGGCCTCCCGCCGGGTCCACAGGTGGGGCGGCTGCTGGCGCGGATCGAGGAGGAGCGCGCCGCCGGAACGATCTCCACCCGTGAGGAGGCTCTCGAGCTCGTCCGCCGTGAGTGGCCGGTCGGGCCGCGCATGGAGCCTCCACCCTCTTCCGCACCGACGTGACGCTCTCGGCACGCCTCGGCCGCACATTTGCGCGGATTTGGCCGCTATGGTCACGGCGGGGAGGAGGCCGGGCGAACCGGACCACAGGACGAGGTGCGGACATGACTGAACCGGACGTGGTTCGGCGGCGCTTCGCGGCCACCGCGGAGCAGCTGGCCGAGCACACCGACCGCCGCGCCGACGCACTTCGCGAGCGCGTACGCCGCTTCGTCCCGCTCACCGGCTCCGAGCGAGCGCTCGACGCGGGTACGGGCACCGGCGCGCTTGCTTTCGCGCTGAGCGGGCTCGTCGGCGAGGTGGTCGCCGTCGACGTCGTCCCCGAGCTCCTCGACGAGGCACGCAAGCGGGTCGGCGCCCACCCGAACGTCACGCTGGTGGAGGGCGACGTGACCGCGCTCCCGTTCGGCGACGCCGAGTTCGACCTCGCGGGGTCGCTGAACACGCTCCACCACGTGTCGCGCCCGGAGCTCGTCGTCGCGGAGCTCGCGCGGGTCACCCGCCCCGGCGGCACGCTGCTCGTCGTCGACCAGATCGCGCCCGTCGACCCGCTCGCGGCGCTCGAGCTGAACCGCTTCGAGCGGGCGCGCGACCCGACACACGCGCGCGCCCTCTCGGACGCCGACCAACGCGCCCTCTTCGACGCCAACAACCTCGTCGTCAAACGCGCCGAGTTCGACACCCAACGGCGCGAGCTCGACCCCTACCTCGATCTCGCCGGCTGCGAGGGTGAGGCCCGCGACCGGGCGCGCGCGCTCGTCGGCGCCGACGCCTATACGGCGACGGTCGGCTGGTACCTGCTCTCGAAGCCGCCGGTCGGGGCGACGTGATCGAGAACCGCTGATCACTCCCGATACTTGACGGTGCACCCGACCGGCGGCGTCTCGTGCGTCGCCGGATCGCGGCCCGCGAGCGTCGCCTCGATCGCCTCGCGGAGGTAGTGCTCGGAAACGGCGGTCTCGTCCCGCGAGTCGTCGATCGCGCCGTGGTAGACGAGCCGGCGATCGGCGTCGAAGAGGAAGACCTCGGGCGTCCGTACCGGCCCGTAGGCGCGCGCGACCGATTGGTCGGCGTCGTACAGGTAGTCGAACGGGAAATCCTGCTCGGCGGCGTGCTGCTTCATCGCCTCGAACGAGTCGGCCGGATAGCGCTCGGCGTCGTTCGAGTTGATCGCGACGAGCCGGAAGCCACGGTCGGCGTAGTCGCGCTGGA
>DATFQE010000142.1:0-9091 GCA_035264445.1 Gaiellaceae bacterium
GGCCGACGAGCACCATGAACTCGCCGTCCAGGATCTCGAGGTCGAAGCTGTCGACCGCGCGCGTGCCGTCGGGGTAGATCTTGCTGACCCCTTCGAAAGTGACCTCGGCCACGCTTCCCCTTTCGTTACGCCCGCGTTCTATGGTTCGCGACGGTGATTGTCGCGATTCCGTCCACCTTCTGCTTGGAGATGTGTTACTTGCTTGCGCGCGCCGGGTTGAGCACCATCCGCGCGGTTCCGTCGCTTGTCGACAGGAAGTTGTAGTCGTAGCTCTTTGTCAGGGTGAGGTAATCGACCGTGGCGGCTTCGAGGTCGTCCATGCCGAGCGCGTTCGGCGCCTTCCCGGTCGGCAGCGACTGCGAGAGCGGCTTGTCGAGGAGGTTCTTCAGGTCGTCGCGCCGGAAGAGCACCGCGTTCCCGGGCTTGCCCTGCGGGCTGGGCGGCAGGAGCACGGCGACCGGGTCGGCGTCGTTGTAGCGCATCGTGTAGAGGGCGAGCTCGAGCGCCTCGCGGCGGATGAGCCGATCGTGTGCGGTCGAGGAGGCTTCGAGCGGCAGCGCGCAGTCGGACCCCGCTCCGCAGAGGATGTACATGATCGCCTTGCCGGCGCCGACCGAGTCTTGCTTGCCGTCGTCGCGGATCAGGAACTGCGTGATCGGCGCGTCCTGGACCGCGGGTGGCCCGCCAAGCACCCGGGCGATCTGCTGGCCGTCGTTCGTCTGGTAGCGATCGCCGACGAAGCGCGCGATCTCCCTGATGCGCAGCGCCTCGGAGTCGGCCGACGGCTTGAAGAACGACCAGGCGGTGGCCGTGTCGCCGGCGCCGCCGTCGTCGGAGTGCCGGCTCCATGCGACGGCGAATCCGATCAGCAGCGCCGCGAAGAAGAGCACGATCAGCAGGTAGCCGACCATGAACCGGCCCGGATAGACGGCCTCCTCCTTCGGCAGGCTCGCGCCGCCGACGCGTTCCGCGGCGACGGCGAGCGGCTCGAGCTCGCCGGTCTGCCTCGTACCGTCCGCTCCCTCGGGGCGCTTTCCTGGACCTTCGGCCAACGGTTCTACAGCTTGGGCCATACGGCCTCCTCTGTGTAGTCGATCGTCGGCTCGGTCAGGTTCGCGCTCCTGAGCAGGTCGAGCAGCTCGTCTCCGTAGATCTCGCGCCGCGCCACGACGACGTCGGCGATCTTCGAGACAGCGTCCTTGTTCTGCCGCACGAGGTTGTAGGCCTTCACGTACGCCTGCCCGAGGATCTGCGCCGCGGCCTTGCGCTTGTCGTGGTCGTTGAGCGCCGCGGAGGTGGCGTCATGGGCGAAGGGGCCGCCGTTCGTCCGGTTCATGATCTGGATCCCGATCTCCTCGAAGCGCTTCATGATCTTGGCGCGGGCCTCGCTCGTAGCTTCGTCGTCCGAGCCGCCGTTGAGCTCGACGTGCTCGGGGCCCATCGCGGACGCGCCGACCATGAAGGCCGCGCGGGCGGTGGCGCTCTGGACGTCGCCGCCGACGCCGGTCGAGTTCTCGTCGTAGAAGACGCGCTCCGCCGCCATCGCGCCGAGCGTCCAGACGAGCGCAGCCATCTGCTCGGAGCGCCACTTCGAGAAGCGCTCCTCCTTCTCGAGCGCCTGATGGTGGCCGAGCGACTGGCCGCGCATCCGGATCGACAGCCGCGTCGACTCGACGTCCTTCATGTAGACGTGGCTCGCAACGGCATGGCCGGCCTCGTGGATCGCGACGGCGCGGGTCTCGTCGGGCACGTACTCGACGTTGATCGCGGTACCGGACTCGACGGTGGTCATTGCCTCGAAGAGGTCCTCGAAATCGAACTCGGGCCGGCCGTCGTGGTGCGCGATCGTGAGCGCCATCGAACAGACCTGCTCGATCATCGCCGGCGAGTAGCCGTTGGTCACCCGTGCGATCTCGTCGCGGCGGCGCTGCTCGTCGAGCGCCTCGCTGTGCGAGACCTTGTCGATGTACAGGTCGAAGATGTCGAGGCGGTCCTGCTTGGTCGGCGTCCGGAACCAGACGTGGCGGCCGAGCCGACCCGGTCGGGTGAGCGCGGGATCGAGCGAGTCGATGGGGACGTTGCAGGCGCCGATGAAGTAGATCTGCTCGTTGCGCGGCCTCGCGCGCGGGAGGCGGAGAGAGACCCGCCCGATGCGGCGCGGGAACACGTAGGTCGCGTCGAGGAACGTGTTCAACCAGTTGCGCCGCATCTTCTTCATGTACGGCGGGTTGCCGATCCCGTCCATCACGACGAGCAGCTGATTCAGCGCAAGCTGGCCCTGGCCGCCCATGCCGGGCATCGGCATCTGGTTGACGATCCGGCCGAGGAACGTGGCCTTCCGCTGCGGGGCGCGCACCTCGAACAGGCGGTCGCGCCAGGCGCGGGTCTCGAGGATCAGGTCACCGCTCGGCGTGAGCGACCCGTTCGGCCCGTAGAACGCGAGCTCCTCGAAGCGGGTCGCCGGCAACGGGGTCGCGTGGCCGGCCGGACCGAGGCTCTGGCGGCGCATGCCGACTGCGTCGATCTCGTCGATGAAGACGATGCACTGCCCGCCCCACTTACGCGCGAGCTTCTTGGCCTTCCACGCGAGGTAGCGCACGATCACGGCGTCCATCCCGATGAAGCTCTGGGCGAAGCCCGAGCCGGGGATGGACACGAACGGGCAGTTGAACCCCGTCGCGACCGCCTTGGACAGCATCGTCTTGCCCGTCCCGGGCGGGCCGAGGAAGAGAATCCCGCGCTCGCGCTTGCCGCCCGCCTTCTCGAACGCTTCGCCCGACTGCCAGAGCGAGACGATCTTCCGTACTTCCTCCTTCGCCTCGGCCTGGCCGCGGACGTCCTCGAGCTTGACCCCCCAGTCCGCGTCGCCGGGCTCGAACGCCTGGATCTGCGTGATCCCCATGATCATCAGCGGCCCGAACAGGATCAGGAAGTTGACGAGGAACAGCATCGGCAGGATGACCACGTAGCCCGCGATCGCGGGGTTTTGCAGCTGCTCCTTGACCCAGTCGACCATCCCGGTCGCCGTGCCCCACCAGGTGTGGTCGCCTCCAGGGACGAGGAGGACGGCGACGTAGCAGAGCGTGATGAAGAGGACGATCAGGTAGACGAGCCGCCAGCGCTTGCTCCAGAACCACGCGCGCCGGCGGTTGACGACGTCCTCGTCGCGGAGCTTCTGCTCGTCGTTCGCGAACAGGCTCGGCCACGGGATCAGGCGCCGGAGCGCGACGTCGAGAAGGCCGCGATACGCGATGATCAGCAAGAACGTGACGACGATCGCCCAGCCGAGCGGCCAGTCCTGCTGGAAGTAGAAGAAGAGGAACGGAATCGGGCTCGTGAGGACGGCGATGAACGTCGCCGCGCGGATGAGTCGCCGCCACTGAGCCGCGAGCGCCTTCGACGCCTCCCCTGCCGGGGCGATGGTCGAGACCTGCTCGGGCACGCTCGCCATTCGTCTTGAGCTTAGACGGAGCCTCAGCCGAAACGGTTTTCGCCCAGACAACGCTTAACCTGACGTTCATGCACCATCAACACGGCCTGGACGCGGGCGCGCTCCGCAACCGCCGCGCGCTCGGGATCGCGCTCGTGCTGGTGGCGTGCTTCACCGGGGTCGAGCTCGTCGCCGGCCTCCTGACCGGCTCGCTGGCGCTGCTGGCCGACGCGGCGCACATGGTCTCGGACACGGCCTCCCTCGGCCTCGCCTTCTTCGCCGTGTGGCTGGCGATGCGGCCGGCGACACCGCGACGAAGCTTCGGCTTCCGCCGCGCGGAGATCCTGGCGGCGCTCTTCAACGGGGTCGCGCTCGTCGCCGTCTCGATCTGGATCTTCGTCGCGGCGATCGGGCGCCTCGGCGATCCGCCCGAGGTGCCCGGCGGCTGGATCCTCGCGGTGGGCGCCGCCGGTCTGGCCGTCAACGTCGCCGCCGCCTGGGTCCTCGCGCGCGCGGGCGTGGAGAGCCTCAACGTACGGGCCGCGCTCGGCCACGTCCTCGCCGACGCGCTCGGGTCGGCCGGCGTCATCGTCGCGGGCGCGGTCGTGCTGCTCACCGGGTGGGACTACGCCGACCCGCTCGCCGCGCTGGCGATCGCGCTGCTCGTCCTTGCCGGCGCGTGGCGGATCCTGCGCGAGTCGGTCGGGATCCTGCTCGAGGAGACGCCGTTGGGGATCGACGCCGAGGAGGTGGGCCGCACGCTCGCGTCGGCCGAGGGCGTCGTCGAGGTGCACGACCTGCACATCTGGACGATCACGTCGGGGTTTCCGGCGCTGTCGGCGCATGTGCTCGTCAGCCCCGGCGGCGACTGCCACGGCGTGCGACGAGACCTGGAGCGGCTCCTGCACGAACGGTTCGACCTCGATCACACGACGCTCCAGGTCGAGCACGTGGGCTCGGAGCGCCTGGTCGACATCGGGCCGTCGTTCCGCCGCCGCTCGCCGCTGCGCCACTAAGCTCGCGCGATGCCGTCGCTGGAGGGCAAGACCGCCATCGTCACCGGCGCGTCGAGCGGGATCGGCCATGCGACCGCCAAGGCGCTGGCGGCGGACGGCGTCCGCGTCGCGGCCGGTGCACGCCGTGTCGACCGGCTCGGCGACCTCGGGACGGGGTCGATCGGGCTTCCCCTCGACGTGACGGATCCGGACAGCTGCTCCGCGTTCGTCACCCGCGCGGTCAAGGAGCTCGGAGAGCTCGACATCCTGGTCAACGCCGCCGGTCTCGCACTCGGCCGGGACCCGTTCGACGACTCGAGCGAGGACGACGAGCGAGTCGTGTTGGAGACGAACGTGAACGGCCTGATCCGGATGACCCGGCTGGCGCTCCAGCACTTCGCCGACGGCGGCCACGTCGTCTTCATCGGGTCCATCGCAGGACGGCAGGCGTACCCCAACGGCGCCCTCTACGTCACCTCCAAGTTCGCGGTGCGCGGCTTCAGCTACGCCTTGCGCGAGGACCTGCTCGGCCGTCCGATCCGGATCACGACGGTGGACCCCGGCCTCGTCGAGACCGATTTCTCACGTGTCCGGTTCCGCGGCGACGAGGACCAGGCGCGCGCGGTGTACGAGGGCGTCGAGGCGATGAAGCCCGAGGACATCGCCGAGTGCGTGCTGTTCGCGCTGACGAGGCCGCAGCACGTGAACGTGGACGAGCTGGTCGTCAAGGCGCTGGCGCAGTCCAGCGGGGGACGCATCCTCCGCTCCTAGGGCGATGGCGTTGACGATCCTCGAGGGCTCGACGTTCTGCGTGTGCGATCACACGGGCGACTTCGGCTGGCCGACGAGCGGCTTCTTCGCGAAGGATCTTCGCTTCCTCTCGACGCTCCGGCTGACGATCAACGGCGAGGCGCCGCTGCTGCTCTCGTCCGACCAAGTCGAGTACTTCTCGGCGGCCTTCTACCTACGCAACCCGCGCGCCGGCCTCGCACCCGATGTCCTCTCGATCGCGCGGGAGCGCTTCGTCGGCGAGGGCATGCAGGACACGCTCCGCGTGGACAACCACGCGATGGAGCCGATCTCGTTCGAGCTCGCACTCCGGTTCGGCAACGACTTCGCCGACATCTTCGCGGTCAAGGACTACGACTTCGCGCTCGGCGATCCCGAGGCCGCCGAGCCGCTGCCGCCGCCGGTGGAGCCGACGTTCGACCCCGGCGACAACCAGTTCCTGTTCGTCGACCCGCAGAGCGGCGCCCGCACCCAGGTGATCCTCTCCCAGCGCGGTGACGTCGACGGGTCGACGATCCGCTGGCGGATCGACCTCGCGCCGCGGTCGGTGTGGGAGGTCAGGATCGACGTCCACGCCGACCTCGACGGCGACCAGGAGGCGCCTCGCGTCGTCGAGCGTCGGTTCGGGGAAGAGCTCGTGCACGTGCGCGAGTCGCTCGCGGCCTGGAAGCTGCGCGTCCCGCAGCTGCGGACGACCTGGGACGACCTGCACCACTCGTTCAACCGCTCGGTCGCCGACCTGGCGTCGCTGCGGATCCGCAACGGGCTCGGCTCGCTGCCCGCCGCCGGAATGCCGTGGTTCATGACCGTCTTCGGGCGCGACACGCTGATCACGTGCCTGCAAACGCTGCTGTTCGGGCCGGAACTGGCGCGCAGCGCGCTCGAGGTCCTCGCCAAGCTGCAGGCCGACGAGGACGTCCCCGAGCTCGACGCCGAGCCGGGGAAGATCGTCCACGAGGTCCGCCACGGGAAGGCCGCGAAGCGCTGGTTCCACACGTACTACGGCACGGTCGACGCAACCCCGCTGTACCTGATCCTGCTCTCCGAGGTGTGGCGGTGGACCGACGATGCCGCGCTCGTCCGCACCTTCCGAGAGCCGGCCCGCAAGGCGCTGGCCTGGATCGACGAGTGGGGCGACCTGGACGGCGACGGGTTCGTCGAGTTCCACAAGCGCAGCCCGCGCGGGCTCGACAACCAGTCCTGGAAGGACAGCGGCGACTCGCAGCGCTTCGCGGACGGTCGGCTGGCGGAGCCGCCGATCGCGCCGTGCGAGGTGCAGGGCTACGTCTACGACGCCAAGCTCCGCGCCGCCGAGCTCGCGCGGGAGGTCTGGCGCGACCGTGAGCTCGCGGACCGGCTCGAACGGGACGCCGCCGAGCTGAAGGCGCGCTTCGACGAGGCCTTCTGGTGCGACGACGGCTACTACGCGCTGGCACTGGACAAGGACAAGCAGCGCGTCGACTCGCTCACGTCGAACGTCGGCCACCTGCTCTGGACCGGGATCGTCGCAGACGAGCGGGTCGACCAGCTCGTGGACTGCTTGATGGGCGAGACGCTGTGGTCGGGCTGGGGGATCCGGACGATGGCGACCGCGAACGCGGGCTACAACCCACTCTCGTACCACAACGGGACGGTCTGGCCGCACGACAATTCCCTTTGCGCGGCGGGCCTGGCTCGCTACGGCCGCTGGTCGGACCTCCACCGGATCGTGCGGCGGATGCTCGCCGCCTCGCGCCACTTCGACCACCAGCTGCCCGAGGTCTTCGCCGGGATGCCTCGGGCGGACACGCCTTTCCCGATCAAGTACCCGACGGCAGCCCGTCCGCAAGCGTGGGCCGCGGGGACGCCGGTGCTCCTCCTCCAGCTGCTCCTTGGCCTCCAGCCCGACCGCTCACGCCATCGCCTGCTCGCGAACGCACCGGAGCTGCCCGAGTGGGCCGGGTCGATCCGGCTCACCGGGATTCGCGCTTTCGACAGCGCATGGGACGTCAAGGTCGAGAATGGGCAGGTAAGAGTGGATCGCGCGTGAGAATCGCTGTGCTGGGCCCCGTCTGGTTCCCGGTGCCGCCGACCGGCTACGGCGGCATCGAGCTCGTCGTCTCGCTGCTTGCGGACGGCCTCGTCGACGCCGGGCACGACGTCACGCTCTATGCCTCGGGCGACTCGCTGACGAAGGCCGAGCTGGCCTACGTCTACGAACGAGCGCCGAGCGAGCTGATCGGGCGCTCCATCCCGGAGCTCCGCCACGCGCTCGCCTGTTACGGACGCGCGAACGAGTTCGATGTCGTCAACGACCACTCGGGGATGCCCGCCGCCGCCCTGGCGGGAGGAGTTCGGACGCCCGTGCTTCACACCGTCCACGGCCCGCTCGACGGCGAGGCGGGCGCGACGTACGAGTCGATCGCGCAGCTCGCGCCCCACGTCGGCCTGATCTCGATCTCGCTGAACCAGCGCCGGCCGCG
Source organism: Gaiellaceae bacterium (assembly GCA_035264445.1). Classification (GTDB taxonomy): domain Bacteria; phylum Actinomycetota; class Thermoleophilia; order Gaiellales; family Gaiellaceae; genus DATFQE01. The sequence continues at coordinate 7,677 of DATFQE010000142.1, forward strand.
GCCCGCCCTGCCGTGGGCGGCCAACATCCCGAACGCGGTCGACCTCTCGCTCTATCCGTGCAAGCCGCACCGCGGCGACTACCTGCTGTTCCTCGGCCGCATGAGCCTGGACAAGGGCGCCCACCGCGCGATCGCGGTGGCGATGGAGCTCGGCTTACCGCTGAAGATGGCGGGCAAGAAGCGCGAGAACAAGGAGGAGCAGTACTTCGCGGAGTTCGTCGAGCCGCACGTCGGCCACGGCGGGATCGAATGGCTCGGCGAGGTCTCGCACGGCACGAAGGTCGAGCTGCTCCAGGACGCGCGCGCGACGCTCTTCCCGATCGAGTGGGAGGAGCCGTTCGGCCTGGTGATGATCGAGTCGATGGCGTGCGGCACGCCCGTGATCGCGACGCGGCACGGCGCCGTGCCGGAGGTGATCGAGCACGGCCGGAGCGGCATCATCGTCGACAACTACCGCCAGATGGTCGGGGCGCTGGACGAGGCGGACGCGCTCGACCCGCTCGAGTGCCGCAACTACGTCGAGGACCGCTTCGCGCCCGAGCGCATGGTGGGGGACTACCTCGACGCCTACCGGGCGGCGGTCGAGCGGCCCGCCGTCGTGGGCTCCGGCGAGAGGTAGTTCGGACGGACATACGCCTCCTCGAAGCCGAAGCGGAGGATGTTTCGGTACGAGTCGCTCGGCTTCATCGGGATCCGTTCGCCGGTCTCCGTGACGAGCTTCGTGCAGCCTGCCTCGAGCGCGTCCTGGATGCGACGCGCGAGGAGCGCGCTCTGGGCTCCTTTGCGGCGATGCTCGGGTCGGGTGGCGGCGAAAGCGAGGTAGCCCGTGCCGTCGTGGACGTACAGCGCTGCGGCGCCGGCCGGCTCGTCGCCGTCGTACGCGAGGTAGCAGCGCCAGTTGCTCTTCGGTAGCTCGGCGAGCCAGGTCGCCGCGAACGGCTCGAGGCCGTAGCCGGCGATGACGACGTCGCCGAAGTCGAGTCCGTGCTCGGGCTCCGCGATCTCGACCCGCAGCGGGGAGTCGACGGCGGGCGGGGGCTCGGCGTCGCGCGTGAACTTCATCCATGCGTACGCGGTGGTGAAGCCGCGCTGGGCGAGGCGGTCGGGAAGGTCGCGCGGCCTCGCCCTCCGGTGGAGCGAGACGTAGAACTGCTGTCTGTGGCGAGCGAAGAACGCTTCGATCGCATCGAGGTCGTCGTCGGTCGCCGGCTCGTCCAGGCCGAGGCCGACGACGCGGTTCAGCATCGTCGAGGGCTGTTCGGAGATCGCGGTGCAGAGCGCCCCACCGATCGTGGCGGCCTCGATCCCATGCCGCGAGGCCAGGTCGGGCGGGGCCGCCGCCCATACCTCGGCCCAGCCGGCCAGCTCGACGCGTTCGGGCATGTCCATCGCGGCCGTATCTTCACCGCTGGCGC
>DATFQE010000143.1:0-3029 GCA_035264445.1 Gaiellaceae bacterium
ACCTGGTCCTCGATCGCGCCTCGGTTCGACTGCTTCATTCCCTCGGCGAGAACCGCGACGAAGCTGACGAGCGCGATCCCGATCATGAGAGCGGCCGCGGTCGCCGCCGTGCGGCCGGGGTTCCGGCGCGAGTTCTCGCGGGAGAGCCGGCTGGTCGCCCGATCCGGACGCACGCTGGGGAATTCCTTCGCCTCCGCTCCGCGCCGCAGGCCGCGCACGATCACGAAGATCGCGACCGCCAGCACGACGCCCGCGATCACCAGCGTGACCGGCGACGTCATCACCACGACGGCGAGAACGCCGAGGGCGACCCAGAAGATCGCTCCACCGATCCCGGCCGCGACGCGCCGTCCCGTCGGCGCACCTCGTGCGTAGAGCCCGTACGAGACGAGCCATGCCGCCAGCGAGAACGGATAGAGGACGACGGAGAGGAGGACCATCAGCCATTTCGCGATCGGCGACAGGACGGACGCCAAGGGCGGCACCGCCTTCGGCGAGATCATCGCCACGCCGACGAACAGCGTCAGCACGCCGGCCGCGATCGCAAGCAGGCGCGTGACGGTGTCGACGTCGTCGACGAACATCGAGTACCCCAGCAGCGCGACGGCGACCGCGATCACGACGAGGGCGATGTACGGGACGTACGGAGCGAGACGTCCGCGTGGGAGCGTGGCGCCCTCGCGCACGGCCGAGATCGGCGGGACGCGCGTCGCCCTGAGCGCAGGGAAGAGCCCGGCGAGGAGGGTCACCAGGATCCCTACTGCCAGGCTGATGAGGACCGTCCGCCAGCCGAACACCAGGCTCGCCGTCGGCAGGCCGCCGCCGAGTGCCTCGAACAGCGCGTTCAGTCCCTTCGCAAGCAGAACTCCGAGGCCGAGGCCCGTGAGCGAGGCGACGACGCCGATCACGAGCGCCTCGAGGATGACCGAGATCCGAACCTGGCGGCGCGACGCCCCGAGCGTCCGCAGCGTGGCCAGCTCGCGCGTCCGCTGCGCAACCGTGATCGACATCGTGTTGAAGATCACGAACGCGCCGACGAAAAGCGCGATCGCAGCGAAGGAGAGCAGGAAGTACCTGATGATCTTCACGAACGAGTTGACCTCACCGCTGTCCTCGGTGGCCTGCTCGTCCCCGGTTCGTACGGTGACGTCCTCGGTCACGGCCTTGTCGATCCGCTGAACGAGCGTGTCCGGGCTGACGCCGGTGGCCGCCGCGGCCTGGATCGCGTCGAACGAGCCCTTGCGGTCGAAGAGGCGCTGGGCAGTCGGAATCTCGAACACGGCAAAGGTCGCCGACCCGAGCGAGTCGACATCGCCGTAACGCGCGAGGCCGACGACCTTGAACGACTCGACCGGCCCAAGCGACGCGATCTTGACCGTGTCACCTACGGCGTAGTGCTGGTCGTCGGCGGTGTTGACGTCGATCACGACCTCGTCGGGCCCCCGCGCCCAGCGGCCCTCGAGCAGGTTGAGCGGGTTGAACCGTGCAGCCTCGGGGCTCGTGTCGAGCCCGAACCCGAAGGTCGGCGCGCCCTCGCCGCTGATGGCCTTGCCCTTGCGGTCGAGGATCTTCGCCGAGGTCTCGTCGATGACCGTGCCCGCGGCGGCATCGACGCCGTCGACGTTGCGCACCTGCTCGAGCACGCTCGCCGGAACCGGCGGCGTCTCGGTCGAGTCACCCTGGAAGCTGATTCCCGTGTCCGGGCCGGTGACCACCGCGTCGGTGGCGGCGTACGAGTCCTCGAAGATCTGGTTGAAGGCGGCGTCGATCGTGTCGGTGAGGACGAACGTGCCGCTGACCATCGCGACGCCGAGAACGATCGCGAACGCGGTGAGCGCCGCGCGAAGCTTCCGGCCGAGCAGGCCGCGGAGGGCGACGCGGGTCAAACGCGGACCTCCTCGAGCGTCTGGAGGACGTCGTGCTCGTTCGAGCGGCCCAGCTCCTTGACGATCAGGCCGTCGGCGAGGAAGAGGATCCGGTCGGCGATCGCGGCAGCGCGGGCCTCGTGCGTGACCATGACCATCGTCTGGCCGTAGGCGCGAACCGACTCCTGGAGCAGCTCGAGGATCTCACCCCCGGTCTTGGAGTCGAGGTTGCCTGTGGGCTCGTCCGCGAAGACGACGGTCGGTTTGGACACGAGGGCGCGTGCGATCGCGACGCGCTGCTGCTGGCCGCCCGAGAGCTCCGACGGCCGGTGCGTCAGCCGGTCGTCCAGACCGACCCGCTTCATGAGCTCCGTGAACTCGTCACGGTCGGGCTTCCGGCCCGCAATCGTCAGCGGCAGGAGCACGTTCTCCTCAGCCGTCAGCATCGGCAGCAGGTTGAAGAACTGGAACACGAAGCCGATGTGCTTGCGGCGGATGCGAGTGACCTGGTTGTCGGAGAGCTCGCCGAGCCGCGTGCCCGCGATCGTGACATAGCCGCTCGTCGGGCGATCGAGCGCGGCGAGGATGTGCATCAGCGTCGACTTGCCCGAGCCCGACGGGCCCATGATCGCGGTCAGCTGGCGGGGCTGGATGTCGAGAGAGATACCTCGAAGGGCGTCGACGGCGGTCTCGCCCTCCCCGTAGCGCCGCACGATCTCGTTGGCCCCTACGACGGGACCTGTGGCCTCGGCCTCGACCGCCTGGGCGGCAGGAACTGCGATCTCCCCCATGAAGGCTTCCTCTCTCTTCGCCAAAGTTAGTGTCGACTAAGCTTCGGCGCCAAGGTAGAACAAACCTAGGGGGAACGTCAACCCGTCGAAAGTCGATTTCGGGTTAACCCGACGGTCCGGTTACGCGAAGCGGAGCTGGTCGCCGACCCTGAGGCCGCGACGCTCGCACTCGCCCGCCGGCAGCTCGACCACCGCGCGGGCGCCGCGCTTGCCCGCGGCCCGCCACGGCCGCAGGTCTGCGGCGATCGCGACGACACGGAGCTCGTCGTCGAGGAAGACGACGTCGATCGAGAACCGCATGAAGAACGTGTGGACCGACGCGGCCGGGCGGAGGAGGATCCCCTGCCCGCTCGGCAGCGAGCTCCTGCCGAGG
>DATFQE010000144.1:0-16000 GCA_035264445.1 Gaiellaceae bacterium
ACGCCGCCGAGCAGGTTCTCGCCCTGCTTGCGCGCCCGGACGAACATCACGAGGAGCCGCTGGCGCGGCGTCGCGGGGTAACCGCGCAGCCGGCTCATCGAGAGCTGCGACCAGCCGTCGGCTCCCGTCGCCTGCTCCGGCGGGATGCTGAACTGGTTGTACGGCGTCGCCGTCACGTAGACGAGCGCGCCCTGGACCGGACGGCCGCCGCACGCGGAGACATGGAACCGGACGGTCAGCGCTTGCGTGCTCCGGCCGACCGGGGTGGGCGCGATGCTCTGCCCGTCCACGGTGAGCCGGGCCGGCGGAGCCAGCTGGCCGATGTTGATCGGCCCTGTTCCCGACGGACAGCCCGTCGCGCTGGGCCCGCTCCTCGTGACGACGGCGGTCGGCGCCGAGGTAGCCGTTGTCGAGCCGTCGGCGTTCGTGGCCGTGACCCGGACGCGAATCGTGTGGCCGACGTCGGCGCCGCGGAGCGCGTACGTCCGCTCGGTCGCCCCCGAGATCTCGGCGCAACCGTTGCCGTTCGCGTTGCAGCGCAGCCACTGGTAGCGGAACGTGATCGTGCCCGTGCCTGTCCACGTGCCGTTCTGCGCGGTCAGGGTCTGGCTCTGCTGAGCATTTCCCGTGATCGACGGCGGCGTAGCGTTGACGGGCGGAGCCTGGCGGGCAGCCGTGCCGAGCCCGGCGAGCGACGCGAAGACGGCGGCGCTCGCGACGGCGAGCACGGCCACTCCGAGCGTGCGGTGCTTCTTCGTCATGTTCGTGACCCCCTGTCTGGTCGTCCCGCACCTCACGGGACGAGAAAGGGAAATTCCCGAATAACGGCTCGGCAAAACGGCCGCTAGGGTCAGTGCCCCGTGACGATCCGCGGCATTCTCTTCGATCTCGACTTCACGCTCGTCGACAACGACGTCGGGTGGCGGCAGCTCTGGCCCGCCGTGGCGGAGCGCTTCGCCGAGCGCTATCCGGCCTTCGATCCCGAGGAGTTCGAGTCGCGCTCCTACGAGTTCGCCGACCGCCACTACCAGCTGCTCCTCAGCGGGGACATCGACTTCGACACGTATCGGCGCGACTACGTCCGCCACGGCCTCGAGCCGTGGGGCGAGCTCGACGACGAGCTCTACGCGGCGTACTCGGACGCCCGCATCCGCTCGGTCGACCTGATCGAGCTCTTCGCCGACGCGCTGGAAACGGTCAGGGCGCTCCGCTCGCGCGGGCTCAAGATCGGGATCCTCACGAACGGGCCGTCGGAGCTCCAGCGCCGCAAGCTCCGGCTGATCGGGATCGAGGACGAGGTCGACGCGGTCGCGATCTCGGAGGAGATCGGCGTCAGCAAGCCCGATCCCGACGCGTACGCGCGCGCCGTCGCGATGCTCGAGCTCGACGCGAGCGAGGTCGCTATGGTCGGCGACCACGTCGTCAACGACGTCGCCGGCGCCCTCGCGGCCGGTCTCGCGGCGGCGGTGTGGGTCGAGCGCCGGCCCGGCGAGACGCTCCCCGAGGGCGCTCATCTCGCCCAGGAGCTGGCCGAAGTCCCGCCGCTGCTGGGATTTAACAGCGCCGACATATCCGGCGGCTAACATCCGCCGCCGAATGCCGACCTCTCTCGTCACCGGCGGCACCGGCTTCCTCGGTAGCCACCTCTGCGAATACCTGCTCGCGCAGGGTCATCGCGTGATCTGCGTCGACAACCTCGTCGTCAGCACGCTCACGAACATCGAGCACATCCGCGGCGACGACTTCGTCTTCGTCAACCACGACATGGTCGACCACCTCGTGGTCGACGAGCCGGTCGACTTCGTCTTCCACCTCGCCGCCCTCGCGAGCCCCGTCGACTACATGCGCATGCCGCTGCATTCGCTCAAGGTCGGCTCCCACGGCACTCACAACGCGCTCGGTGTGGCCAAGTTCAAGCGCGCTCGCTTCCTGCTCGCGTCGACCAGCGAGGTCTACGGCGACCCGCTCGTCCACCCGCAGCCCGAGTCGTACTGGGGCAACGTCAACCCGATCGGCCCGCGCGGCGTCTACGACGAGGCGAAGCGCTACGCCGAGGCGCTGACGATGGCATACCACCGCCAGCAGGGCGTGGACACGGCGATCGTCCGGATCTTCAACACCTACGGGCCGCGGATGCGCCCCAACGACGGGCGCGCGATTCCCACCTTCGTGCGCCAGGCGCTCGCGAGCCAGCCGCTCACCGTCTTCGGCGACGGCTCGCAGACGCGCAGCTTCTGCTACGTCGACGACCTCGTCCGCGGGCTGTTCCTGCTCGCCACGAGCGGAGAGCACCTGCCGGTCAACCTCGGCAACCCCGGCGAGTTCACGATCCTCGAGCTCGCCGAGACCGTGGTGCGGCTGACGGGCTCGTCGAGCGAGATCGTCTACGAGGCGCTGCCCGAGGACGACCCGCAGCAACGGCGGCCCGACATCACGCGGGCGAAGCAGATCCTGAGCTGGGCGCCGGAGATCGACCTCGAGGAAGGCCTGCGCCGCACGCTCGGCCTCACGTCTCCGGGACGGGAGCCGGTCGTTGCGTAAGCGGATTCTGCTCGTGGCGGCGGCCGTGCTCGCCGCCACACTCGTCGCCGTACCCTCGGCCATGGCCAAGAAGGGAATGCTCGTCGGCCTCTACGACGAGCCCCAGACCTTCGGAAATCCAACCCGTGCCTTCCCGCTGATGCGGACGCTGCGCGCGCAGGTGGTGCGCGTCAACCTCTACTGGGGCTCGAGCGCCGGCCGTACCGGCACCGGGCTCGGAGTGGCCAAGCGCCGGCCCGGCAAGCCGCTCGACCCCAATGACAGGGCCTACGACTGGTCGCTCTACGACCGCACGGTCCAGCTCGCGAAGCGGCACCGGATGAAGGTCGTCTTCGCCGTTTACGGCACGCCGGGCTGGGCGAATCGCGGCCGCGGGCCGAACGTGCCGCCCACGAAGATCGCCGACCTGCGGAACTTCGCCTACGCGGCCGCCAAGCGGTACAGCGGCACGTTCCGCCCGGGTGGAACGGACAGGTCGTACGCGGCGCCGCTGCCCGCCGTGCGGTTCTGGCTCGCCTGGAATGAGCCGAACAACCCGGTCTTCCTGCGCAAGCAGTACCGGAAGGTCGGCAGGCGCTGGGTGATTCAGAGCGCACGCGACTACGCGAAGATCTGCAACGCGATCTACTCCGGCGTCAAGACGACGCTGCTCAGGGGCGAGAAGGTCGCGTGCGGCGTCACCGCACCCCGGGGCAACAACTCGCCCCGCTCGAGCCGGCCCTCGGTGTCGCCGACGGCGTTCCTCCGGGCGGCCAAGCGCGCCGGGATGAAGCGCTTCGACGCCTACGCTCACCATCCGTACTACGGCAAGCCGAGCGAGTCGCCGAGCACGCGGCCGAAGGCGAAGACGGCCGTCGGTCTCGGCAACATCAACGACCTGATCAAGGAGCTGACGCGGCTCTACGGCAAGAAGCGCCTCTGGATCACCGAGTACGGCTACCAGACCAGACCGCCCGACCGCCTCTTCGGCGTCTCGTACGCGAAGCAGGCCGCCTACCTGCGCCAGGCCTACGGCATTGCGCGCAAGAACCCGCGGGTCGACATGATGCTCTGGTTCCTGCTCCGCGACCAGCGTGCCCTCGGCGGCTGGCAGTCAGGGCTGTTGACGGTCGGCGGCAAGAGGAAGCCGGCCTTCAACGCCTTCCGGCGGCTTCCCCGCTAAAGGAAAGCGAACATCAGCGGGGTAGAGTTCCCGCGTGGCAACGAAGCCAGCAACGAAGCCAGCCGTCCGGCCTGCCTCGTCTGAGAGACCGCCGCCGCCGGCACCGATCGGCGACATCCGTTCGGGGCGTCCATGGGTTCTCTCACCCAGCCTCTTGCGCTCGTTCGCCCGCCGCGTAGCGAGCGTCTCCTCTCTCGTCTTCCTCGACATCTGCGGGCTGACGCTCGGGTTGTATGCGGCGCTGGTCGTCCGCGAGATCTACCACGGCGCCGATTCGCTCCTGTGGGGCGTCATCTGGCGCGTCGAGAGCGACTGGATTCCGTTCCTCGGCCTCGTCACCGTGCTCGTGTTCTGGCGCGCCGGGCTCTACGCCGAGCGCGGCCACCGCGCGGGAGTGGGACGGATCGTCGGCTCGCTCTCGCTCGTAGCGGTCCTGGCGCTCGCCTTCGCGATCGGGACCAATCACGAGTTCCGTACGTACGGCCTCGTCCCGACGGCGCTGCTGTTCGCCGTGGTGCTGATCAGCCTGCTCCGCGCCAGTTACGAGGTGCTGAGCGGCGAAGCGATGCGGATCGCCGGCGTGCGGCGGCGGGCGATCCTCGTCGGCGACCAGCAGAGCGTCAGAGAGCTCCGCCACGCCGTCGGCTCGAACCGGAGCGGCATCACGTACGAGTTCCTCGGCGTCGTCACCGACGACACGGGTGACGGCGACCTACCCGTCCTCGGCTCGCTCGCAAGCCTCCCGGCCGTCCTGGCCCGCGCCGGGCCCGTCGGCGAGCTGCTCCTCACGGACGGCGCCATCGAAGACCGCCAGCTGCTCGACATCGTCGAGCAGGCGCACCGGCGTGGCGTCCAGGTTCGCCTTGCGCCGAAGACGACGGCCTTGCTGACGGAGCGCGCGGCGGAGTACATCCCGGGTCAGGGGACCCCGCTCTTCGAGCTGCGGCCGCCCGCGTTCGCCGGCACCGACTGGGTGATGAAGCGCGCGTTCGACGTCGTGGTCAGCGTGCTTGTGGTCGTGCTCGGGCTCCCGTTCTGGCTGGCGATCGCGGCGGCGATCAAGCTCGGCTCGCGCGGGCCGGTCCTCTACCGCGACCGTCGGATCGGCCTCAACGAGCGGCCGTTCATGATGATCAAGTTCCGGACGATGTATGCCGACGCCGCGGCGCGGCAGCCGCAGCTCGAGGCCGACAACGAGGCGGAAGGCCCGCTGTTCAAGATCCGTCACGACCCGCGGGTGACGCCGGTCGGCCGCTTCCTCCGCCGGTTCTCGATCGACGAGATCCCGCAAGTGCTCAATGTCCTGCGCGGCGAGATGAGCCTCGTCGGGCCGCGGCCGCTCCCGGTGCGCGATTACGAGCGCCTCGAGGCCTGGCACCGCAAGCGCTATCTCGTCCTTCCCGGCATGACCGGACTGTGGCAAATCGCCGGTCGTGCCGATCTCAGCTTCGACGACCTCGTCCGACTGGACTTCTACTACCTCGAGAATTGGTCGATCTGGCTCGACATCTCAGTGCTCGCGAAGACCGTTCCCGCCGTGATCGCGGCGCGCGGCGCCTATTGACGCGCGCCTCGGTCGTCGTCGTCGCCTACCGGGCCGGCGACGCGCTCACGCGGCTGCTCGACTCCCTCGAAGACGCGGCCGGGCCGCACGAGGTGCTCGTCGTCGACAACGGCGGCGGCGGCCCCGAGATCGAGGCGGCCCGCCGCCGGGAGGGCGTTCGCGTGCTCGACCCGGGCGGGAACGTCGGCTTCGCGGCCGGCTGCAACGCCGGCGCGGCCGCGGCCGACGGAGACGTGCTCGTGTTCCTCAACCCCGACACCGTCGTCGCGCCGGGCGCGGTGTCCCAGCTCCTACGGACGCTCGAGGATCCGGCGATCGGCATCGCGATGGCGCGCCTCCGCCTGCTCGACCGTCCGGAGGTGCTCAACTCGAGCGGCCTCGAGGTGCACGTGTGCGGCCTCTCCTGGGCGGGCGGCTATGGCGAGCCCGTGGACAGCGTCGATTGCGTTCGCGACGTCCCGGCCGCGAGCGGGACGGCCATGGCCGTCCGAGCCGCGACCTTCCGCGACCTCGGCGGCTTCACCGGGGAGCTGTTCATGTACCAGGAGGACCTCCTGCTCGGCTGGAAGGCGCGTCTCGCCGGCCTCCGCGTGGTCGTCGATCCCGACGCCGACGTCTTCCACGACTACGAGTACGGACGGAACGCGGCCAAGCACTACCTGCTCGAGCGCAACCGGCTCGTCTTCCTGCTCTCGACGTACTCGCCCCGGCTGCTCGTGCTCCTGGCTCCCGTGCTCCTCTCGACCGAGGTAGCGCTGGCTGCGCTCGCCGTGCGCCAGGGCTGGCTGCGAGAGAAGCTGCGGGCCTGGGGCTGGGTCGCCGGACACGTTCGCTGGATCGCCCGGCATCGGCGGGCGACGCAGCGCCTGCGGCGCGTCCGGGACCGCGATCTCGCCCCGCTGCTGACGGCGACCCTCTCCCCGGCGATGGTCGACCTCCCCGCGGGCGCCGGAGCGGCGAACCGCGCCGTCGAGGCCTACTGGCGCCTCGCCCGCCGCGCGCTGTGACCGAGCTGTCGGTCGTTCTCGTCAACCACGACGGCGCCGAGTGCCTTCCGGCTGCGCTGCGAGCGCTCGCCGCGAACACGACGGCGCAGGACGTCGAGTGCATCGTGGTCGACTCCGCGTCGAACGACGAGAGCTGGCACGGCGTCGAGAAGATCTGGCCGCGAGCCCGCGCGCTGCGGTTCGAGGAGAACATCGGTTTCTGCCGCGGGTGCAACGAGGGCGCGAGGGCGGCCGAGGGGCGACTCGTCGCCTTCGTCAACTTCGACGGCGAGGTGGAGCCGGGCTGGGACGAGCCGCTGAGCGACCTGCTCGCCGACGGGAACGTGTCCGTGGCGACCGGGCTTCTGCTGGACCGGGCCGGCAGGACGGTCGAGGCCGCGGGCCTCGAGATCGCGCCGAACATGGCGACGTACGGACGCCAGGAAGGAGCGCCACGGCCCGAGCCGGACGCCGCGCCCTTCGACGTCACGGCCGCGAGCGGGGCGCTGATGGCGATGCGCCGCGACGAGTTTCTCGGCCTCGGCGGCTTCTACGAGCCGATCTGGATGTACGGCGAGGAGGCCGATCTCGCGCTGCGCGTGCCGGGCCGCGTCGTCGTCCATCCGGGGAGCGCGCTCCGACATCGCCACGGCGCCGCGGCCGGGCCTCCGCGGTCACGGACGCGGCTCTACTGGGGCTCGCGCAACCGGCTGCTGAACGCGGGGCGCCATCTGCCGGCCCCGGCGCTCGTGCGGGCCGTCGCATCGTCGACGGCGTTCGACGCGCTGATGCTTGCGCAGGTGCGGACCCCGGAGGCGCTCGGTGCAGTGCTCTCCGGCTGGCGGGACGGTCTGCGGCTGCTGCGCTCGGAGCGTCGTGCCCGCTCGCGCGCGGAGAGACGCGAGGCTGCGTCACGGCTGACCTCGCTGCGCACCGCGTTGGCCCAGCAGCGGCGGCTGGGTCGGCTGTGAGCCGACCGATCCTGCTCGTCTCCCAGCATGCGCCGCCGTCCGGGATCATCGCGGCGCGCCGGATCGGCGGGCTCGTCAAGTACCTCGGCCGGGCGGGATACCGCATCACCGTGCTCACTTCTCGCATCTCGGGCGAGGGCGAGATCGAGGGCGCAGCGGCCGTCGTGCGCACGCGCGACCTGTTCGCGACGCAGCTGAACTGGCGCCGGGGGTCGTTCCAGGCAATGAGCGCACAGGGCGCCGCGACGTACAGCCGGGCGAGCCGGCTCGAGTCGCTCGCCGTCCCGGATCTCGGCGCTGTGAGCTGGCTGCCGTACGCGTTGCCGGCGGCGCTTCGCTTGGTGAGGCGCGAGCGCTTCGACTGCGTGGTCACGAGCTCGCCGCCGCAGTCCGCGCACCTGATTGGCCGCGCGCTCAAGCGGCGCGGAGTGCCGTGGATCGCCGAGCTGCGGGACGGCTGGACCTTCGACCCGCCGCGGCCGGCGTTTCCCACCGCGGCGCAGCGAAGGCTCGACGAGAGGCTCGAGCGCGGCGCGCTCGGGAGCGCGGATGCCGTGATCGGGATCAGCGGCCCGCTCGCCGACGATGCGGCCCACCGCTTCGGCGTTCGCTCCGAGGTGATCACGAACGCCTTCGACCCCGAGGAGGAGGTCGACGAGGCGGCCGCCGACGGCCTCCTGCGCTCTGGGCGGCACAGCTTCGTCCACACGGGGCGCATGGCAGTCTCGGGGCGCAGCCCGGCGCCGCTGCTGGCGGCGGTTCGGCGCCTTCGGCCCGACGTCGCCGCGCGAGTGGACCTCGTCTTCGCAGGCCCGCTCACGGACGACGAGCGCGTCCTGATCGAGGCGTCCGATGCGCGTTGGGTGGGCTCGTTGAGCCGTGAGCAGACGCTCGCGCTCCAGCGCCGCGCGGACACGCTGCTCGTCCTCGCGCAGGGGGCGAGCGGCCCGAGCGTCGCCACCGGCAAGCTCTTCGAGTATCTCGGTGCCGGCCGCCCGATCCTCGTGCTCGGCGAGGACACGGCCGCGGCCGAGATCGTGCGCTCGGCGGGAGCCGGGATCGTCGCCTCCGCCACCGATCCAGACGAGATCGCCGCGGCACTCCAACGCCTCGTCGAGGATCCACCCCCGCCGCCCGAGCCGACCGCGGTCGAGCCGTACGCGTTCCCGGCCGTGGCCGGGAAGCTCGCCGCGCTCGTCGAGGAGGTCAGTCGATCAGGGCGCGAAGCCAGAGCTCTGCGTTGAGCGCGCGCCAGATCCCGTCGCTGTCGCGCCACTCGCCGCTCCGAACGTCGGTCTCGATCGTCGCGCGATCGTAGAGACCTCGCCGGTCCGCGACGGGATCGAGCAGCACGTCTGCGGTCAGCTTCCGGAGGCCCGGCTCCGCGAGCCAGCGTTTTTGCGGCGGCTCGAAACCGACCTTGTCCCGCCGTGTGAGGATGCTGTCCGGCACCAGCCCGAGCGCGGCGTCTCGCAGGACGCGCTTCGTGACCCCCTTCGCGTACAGAAACGAGGCCGGCAGCGACAGCGCGAGCTCGGCGATCCGCCGGTCGAGGAAGGGCAGCCGGACCTCACGGCCGTGCGCCATGCTGCTCCGGTCGGCGTACCGCAGCAGGTTGGGCAGGCTGGTGTCGAAGGTCTCCATCAGCAGCTCGCGGGCAAGCGGCGACCCGTTACGCCGCTCGAGCGACGCGAACGGGCGGATCATCGGCGCCGTCTTCGCGACGAGGTCGCGGTCGGCGTAGACGGTGGCGGTTCGCCGCCGGTAGAGGCGCCGCGCCGGGTTGGGAAGGTGATCCATCGCCAGCGCCTGTGCGACCAGAGCGGCCGTTCGCGGCGCGCCCGCGAGCTCGCGGACAGCCGCGTGGACCGGCAGCGACCGGAGCGCGTACCCGACCGCCGTCGGGTAGCCGGCGAAGAGCTCGTCGCCGCCCTGACCGTCGAGCAACACCGTCACGCCGGCTTCCTTCGCCGCTTGCATCACGCGCCACTGCGCGTAGATCGAGAGCGAGCCGACGGGCTCCTCGTGGTCGAGAACGACGCGGTCCAGGTCCCCGAGGAGATCGTCAGCAGAGGGCTCCACCGAGTGGTGCTCGACGACACCGGCTCGCTCGGCGACCTCGGCCGCGTACTGCCATTCGTCGCGGTCGAAGCCGCGAAACCGCGCCGTGAACGCGTGTCGCCGATGCTCGCCGGCAAGCTGGGCGCTCAGCGCGACGACGGTCGAGGAGTCGATTCCGCCGCTGAGGGAGGTGCCGACCGGGACGTCGCTGCGCAGCCGCAGCCGGATCGAATCGAGCAGGAGCTCGCGGATGCGTTCGACCGCCTCGGCGTACCCGCGCGGCGCCTCGGTGCGCTGCGGCGTCCAGTAGCGGCGCACGCTGCTCCGGCCGTCCTGCCAGCGGAGGACGTGCGCGGCAGGTAGCCGCTTGATCCCGCGGAAGAACGACGTGTGGATCTCGGGCATCGAGCCGCGCGTGAGGAAGAGCGCGAGCGCGTCCTCGTCGGCTGCCCGCGGCACGCTGTCGTCGTGGAGGATCGCCTTGATCTCGGAGCCGAAGACGATGCGGCCGCCGCCTTCGGCGTAGTAGAGGGGCTTCTCGCCGAACGGGTCGGCGGCGAGCGTGAGCGTCCGCTGGCCCTCATCCCAGACGGCGAACGCGAACATGCCGTTGAAGCGGTCGAGCGCGCCCTCGCCCCACTGCGCCCACGCGTGCAGGAGGACCTCGCCGTCGCCCTCCGTCCCGAACTCGTGGCCGAGCGAGCGCAACTCGTCCCGCAGCTCCCGGTAGTTGTAGATCTCGCCGTTGAACACGAGGTGGAGCGGCCCCAGGTGCAGCGGCTGGTTCGAGCGCTCGTGCAGGTCGATGATCGCGAGCCGCCGGAAGGCGAGGCCGGCGATGCCGTCGGCCCAGATCCCGTCGCCGTCGGGCCCGCGGTTCTGCATCGTCGCGGCCATGCGCTCGAGCAGCGCGTGCTCGGGCGGCGCTCCGCCCGCACTTCCCGCGATTCCGCACATCCTGGGCCAGCATACGGAGCGGAGGGCCCGCCTCCTTGCGAATCGTCCACCTGACCACGTTGCACGCGCCGCTCGACGTCCGGATCTTCGGCAAGGAGGCCCGGACGGCCGCAACCGCCGGTCAGGAAGTGCACGTCGTGGCGCCGGGCGCGGGGGGCGAACAGGACGGCGTGCGCTTCCACGACCTCGGCGCTGCGACCGACGCTGGGATCGCGAACCTCGCCGCCCGTCTGCTCGCCGCTCGCCGCGCCGCTCGCGAGCTGCCGGCGGACGTGTACCACCTGCACGAGCCGGAGCTGATCCCGCTCGCCGTGGCGCTGAAGGCGATGCGCGCCGGCGTCGTGTACGACGCCCACGAGGAGACGCCGCTCGAGGTGCGCGCGCTGCACCCGGACCGGCCGCTGTTCGGAAAGGCGCTCTCCGTCGGCTGGCGGTCGGCCGAGCGCCTCGTCGGCGCGACGGCCGACGCGGTCGTGGCCGCGACGCCCTCGATCGCGACGCGGTTCCCCCGGCGAAAGACCGTGCTCGTCCGCAACTTCCCGACCGCGGAGGAGGCTGCGGGCTTCGTCGGCGGCCCGCACGCCGAGCGGGCGCTAAACGTCGTCTATCTCGGCGGCGTGACCGCGATCCGAGGGGCGGGTGAGATGGCGGCCGCGATCAAGCGGGTGCCCGAACCGGCCCGCCTCGTCGTCGCCGGCCCCGTCGACGCTGCTCTCCACTTCGGCCCGCGCGTCGAGCTTCGCGGCTCGCTGCCGCGTGAGGAGGTCGCCGCGCTCCTGCGCGGGGCCCGTGTGGGCCTGCTCGTCCTCCACCCGGTCGAGGCGCATCTCGAGTCGCTCCCGATCAAGCTCTTCGAGTACATGGCGGCCGGGATCCCGGTGGTGGCCTCGGATTTCCCGCTCTGGCGCGAGCTGATCGGCGGTGCGGGCGTGCTCGTCGACCCGCTCGACGT
This sequence comes from Gaiellaceae bacterium, assembly GCA_035264445.1. Classification (GTDB taxonomy): domain Bacteria; phylum Actinomycetota; class Thermoleophilia; order Gaiellales; family Gaiellaceae; genus DATFQE01. Next base: position 11,195 of record DATFQE010000144.1, read on the forward strand.
CGAGGCGATCGCGCAGGCGATCGACGGCTTGCTCGCCGACCCGGCGCGTGCCGAGACCATGGGCCGAGCCGGACGCGAGGCCGTCGCCGAGCACTTCTCCTGGGAGCCCGAGGGCGAGCGGCTGCTCAGCGTGTACGAGCGCGTGGGATCATCGCCCGGCCGAAGCGGCTGAGCTCGCGGAGCTCTTCCGTCCCTATCGCCCCCGAGGCGACCACCGCGCCGAGGAAGGCGGCGATCGCGACGAGCTTGACGACGACCGCGGCGAAGCCGTCGAGCGGCAGGGCCGCGGCGAAGGCAGCCGCGATCGCGAGCGCGACGATGATGACGACCTTGCGCGGCTCGAAGGGCGTCGGATACACCCTCTGCGCGGCCCAGTAGTAGAGGAGCGCGAGCGCGCCGTATCCGCCTGCCGACGCCAGGGCCGCCCCCACGATGCCGAGCGGGGGGATGAGCGTGAAGTTGAGCGCGATGTTGACGCCGGCGGCGATGGTGGCCAGTCCGGCCACGTAAATGGTGCGCCTCGCGAGGCCGATACCGGTGAGGAGCACCGCGGCGGCTCCGTAGCCGATCGCGCCGAAGGCGAGCGGCCCGACCGCGTCTGCGGCCTCGTCGTAGTCCGGGGCGAACAGATGGGTCAGCTCCTCGGCGAACAGCGTCAGCGCGAGCGCGCCAAGCCCGAGCGTGAAGGCGAGATACGTGAGCGTCCGCCCGCGGACGAGCTTCTCCTGGTCCGGCTCCTCGGAGTAGACCGACAGCAGGTACGGCCCGAGCGCGAGCACGAACCCGGTCATTCCCAGCACGAGGATTCCCGAGAGCCGGCTCGCGATCGCATACTGCCCGACCGCATCGAGATCCTCGAGCCGGCGAAGGATTAGCCGGTCCACCAGCAGGAGCGCCCAGGTGGCGACCGCAGCCGGGACGAGCGGGAGCCCGAACGCGAGCAGCGCGCGGAGCTCCCGGCGGGCGAAGCGTCCGGAGAGGTCGGCTCGGATCGCCACGGCGCCGTACGCGACCGCCACGACGCTCGCCGCGAGCGTCCCGAGGAAGACTCCCTCCACGTCGAGGTCGAGCACGACGACGGCGAACACGCCGAGCGCGCCCGTCAGGACGGCCGCCAGCGCGGATGAAACGAGGTACTGGCCGGTGCGGAAGCCGAGCCGCATTACTTCGCGCAGGTAGGTCGCGAGCGTCAGCGCCGGGATCGTGGCGGCGACCACTGCCACGAGCGTGTCCTCGTCGGGCCGTTCCAGCAGGCGGTCGGCGATCGTGTCGCGAAAAGCGAGGAGAACGGCGGCGGTCGCCAGGGAGAGGGCGACCGTCGCGACGAGACCAGTGAAGACGACGTTGCGCCGCTCGGCCGCGTGCTCGGAGCGGTACTCGTAGAACTCGCGCTGCGCCGCGGCGGAGAGGCCGGCATCGGCCGCCACGAGCGCGATTCCGGTCAAGACGAGGCCCAGCTCGAGGAGCCCGTACTCGGCCGGGCTGAAGATCCGCGAGTAGATCGGCAGCGTGACCACGCCGACGAGGGGCACGACGAAGCCGGAGAGCCCGTAGGCGAGCGTGTGCCGAGCGAGCGTCGACGTGTGTTCTGGGCGCTCGCCCGCGGGCACCGGCAGAAGGCTACGTCTGCTCAAGGACGGCGGCCGCGACGCCGATAACGACGCCGTGGGCGAGCGCACGTTTTTACGTTGCCTGGCGATCGTGCCGGCGTTCAACGAGGAGGCCTCGGTTGCGTCCGTGATCGCGGAGATCCGCGACGCCGATCCGCGCTTCGAGATTCTCGTCGTTGACGACGGCTCGACCGACGGCACGCGCGAGCTCGCCTCGGCGGCGGGCGCACACGTCGTCAGCCTGCCGTTCAACCTCGGGATCGGCGCCGCCGTGCAGGCCGGGTTCGAGTACGCACGCCGCCGGGGGTACGACCTCGCCGTGCAGCTCGACGGCGACGGACAGCACGATCCGGCCTTCCTCGCAGCCCTCCTGGCGCCTGTGGTCGCCGGGGACGTCGACATCGCGATCGGTACACGTTTCGCCGCCGAGCGCCACTATCGCCCCTCGTTCGCCCGCCGTCTCGGCATCGGCCTGTTCGCACGCGTGGTCTCGACGATCGTCCGCCAGCGGGTCACGGACACCACGTCCGGGTTCCGCGCCCTCAACCGCAGGGGAATCCGCCTCTTCGCCGCGGACTACCCGCACGACTATCCGGAGGTCGAGGCCACCGTGCTGGCTCGTCGCCACGGTCTCCGCCTCGCCGAGGTGCCCGTGCGCATGCGCTATCGCACCGAGGGTTGCTCTTCGATCACGGCCGCCCGCTCCGCCTACTACCTGGTCAAAGTCTCGCTCGCTCTGATGATCGGCCTCTTCCGCCGCTACCCCGCCCTGGAGACGCGATGACGTCGATGCGCGCCTCCACGGTCGCAGCGCTCGCGGCGGTGCTGCTGATCGGCGTCGTCCTCGAGCTGATCCGCTCGCGCCGGCTCCAGGAGCGCTACGCGTTGCTCTGGTTGCTGACGGGCGGCGTGATCCTCTTGCTCGCGATCTGGCGCGGCCTGCTCGGAGTCGTGGCCGAGGCGATCGGCATCCACTACCCGCCGTCGGCGCTCTTCGCCGTCGCCGCGGTCTTCTTCCTCATCGTCCTGCTCCACTATTCGACGGTGATCTCGAAACTCGCCGAGACGAACAAGACTCTTGCCCAGCGGCTCGCACTGCTGGAGACCGAGCTCGAAGAGCATCGCGTCGAGCACGCTCCGGCGCAGCGCGTGGCTTAGTCTGAGCGCCCGTGAGGGCGCTTGTGACGGGCATCGGCGGGCAGGACGGCTCCTACCTCGCGGAGCAGCTGCTCGCAGACGGCCACGAGGTCTTCGGGACTGTGCTCGGCAGCCTTGACGACTACCCGACGCTCGACGCCGTGCGCGATCGCATCCAGGTCGTCGACGACGCCGAGCGGGCATTGGTCGAGCTCGAGCCCGACGAGCTCTACCACCTCGCGGCGGTCTCGTTCGTTCCGGCGTGGTGGGAGGACCCCGTCGGCCTCACGAGTTCCGAGACCGGCATCGTCGTCTCGTTGCTCGAGGCGCTCCGGGCCAAGCCCGGGACACGCGCGTTCTTCGCCTGCTCGAGCGAGATCTTCGCGGCGGCCGACGAGGAGCCGCAGAACGAGACGACCCGGCCGGCCCCGCTCTCGCCGTACGGCGCCGCGAAGGCGTTCACGCTGCACGCCGTACAGGCGTTTCGTGCGCGCTACGGGCTTCATGCCTCGGTCGGAATCCTCTTCAACCACGAATCGCCGCGCCGGCCCGAGCAGTTCGTCACGCGAAAGCTCACCAGGGCGGCCGCGGCGATCTCGCTCGGGCTCGAGGACCACGTCGACCTGGGCAACCTGGACGCCCGCCGCGATTGGGGATTCGCCGGCGACTACACGCGCGCCATGCAGCTGATGGTGCGGGCGGACGAGCCCGACGACTACGTGGTCGCAACCGGTGAGGCGCGAAGCGTCCGCGACTTCGCCGAGGCCGCGTTCGGCGCGGCCGGCCTCGACTGGCGCGACCACGTCCGCACGGACGAGTCGCTTCGACGCGGCGAGACGGACGCGCGCGTTCTCCTCGGCGACGCCACCAGGGCGTCCGAGCGGCTCGGCTGGCGGCCCGAGGTCACGTTCGACGAGCTCGTGCGCCTGATGGTCCACTCCGACGTCGCCGCGCTCGCGGCCGGCTCTCGCCTATAGGGGAGAGCCGCCGCCCGGCGCAGCGACCGTAGCGACCCCGACGGTCTGCCAGCCCCACGGCGATCGCGGCAGGTTGGCGCGAAAGAGTCCGCGGAAGGCACCCATGACGAGTCTGGCCGAACGCGAGAGGCCGTGGCCGGCACCGGCTTCCTCGATCAGGCGCCGCCCGCGGGCCAGCACCACGAGCCGGTAGAGGTTGAAGAACGGGAAGCCCGCGGCTCCACAGCCGAGAGGGATGAACCCGGCCTGCTCGAGCAGACGCCGGAGATCGTCCGGGCTGAAATGACGGCGGTGGCCTAGGTGGACGTCGAAAGCCGAGCGGGGCCCGCCGGGAACGGTGACCACGAGGCGACAGCCCTCGGACATGTACGCGCGGGCGTGCGTCAGCAACCGCGCCGGATCGTCCACGTGCTCGAGCACTTCCGAGCAGACGGCGTGCGTCGCCCAGCCGCTGTGCCGGGCCTCCGGAGCCTGTTCCTCGAGGAGGTCGCGGCAGAGGAACGTCGCTCGTGGGACCTTGCTCCGGGCGAGCTCGACCGCCCGGCGGCTCAATTCGAGGCCGACGACCTCCGCCTGGGGGAAGCGCGCGAGCAGCTCGGCGGCGAGATCGCCCGTGCCGGCGCCGACGTCCAGGACCCGCCGCGGCGGACCGCCGCGAGCGAGAACGTCGAGGATCAGCCGACGGCGATACTCCTGTGCGGGATTCGCCGCCGCGGACGCCGCGTAATCGTCCCAGTGGCGGTTCCAGTCGTCGGAGGCGCGGAAGCTGGTCTCGTGGGCGGACACGGCGTGGATTCTCGCAATCGGGCTCGCCGCCCGCCCGTCGCTATAGGGTTGCGCTCCATGGCCGATCGGCGGGCGCTCGTCGGGACGCTCGCCGCGCCGGTGCTGGCGCTGCTCGCGGCGTGCCTGGTGCTCGAGGTCTGGAACGCAGACCTCCGCAGGCCGTTCGACTACTCCGGCGACGCAACCTTCACCGCGGCGGTCGTGAAGAACGTCGTGGACGAGGGAGCCCTCTGGGAGAACGCGGAGCTCGGCGCACCGCGCGGCCAGGAGCTGTACGACTTTCCCGTTTTCGCCGG
>DATFQE010000145.1:0-10558 GCA_035264445.1 Gaiellaceae bacterium
GTCGGGCCTAGAAAGATAGGCCGAACGGCCTATTGGAAAACGAGAACGGGTCCCGTAGCGTCATCGGCACTGGGCGATGCGAACCGCGGTGCGCGTACCTGGCCACATGGCCGCGGTGAGCAATCTGGAAGGCCCGCCGCACAGACCCCCCGAGCGGCGGGCCTTCCTATATCCGTGTGGGAACCCATGGTTCCCCCCGAGCCCCCTCCTTAAAAGGTTCTTCTGAACGTCAGCGGGCGTGGCAAGCCACGCCCTCTTCGAAAAGCTAGGAGCGGGATTTCCGCGTGCGGAGCGGCGCGGAAGTAGCATTGCTGTGCCCGGTGTCACTGCTTAGCTCCCTCTTCCGCCGCCGGCGGCCCGCGAGCGGGGAAGGCCGCGCCGTGGGCTCGTTCCAGGAGACGAACAAGACCCTCGCCGACGCGCTCCTGCGCGCGCCCGATATCCATGCCGCCGGCCTGCTCCTCGTGCGGGAGGTCGTTGCCCAGCTTGGCGTCGATTTCGCCGCGGTTGCGCTCATCAGCGACGACCGCCGGCGCGCGAGCGGCCTCGTCGGGGTGCAGGACGGCGCCGAGGCCGACTGGTGGTCCGAGACGAAGATCGACCTCGAGACCGAGCCGTCGGCGGTTGCGACCGCGGCCTTCGAGGCGGCGCCGATTTTCGTCTACGACGTCGCCGCCTCGGCCCGGGTCAGCCGGCGCCTAGCAGAGCGGGTCGGTGCGGAGAGCGCCGTCTTCATCCCGCTGATCGCGTCCGGCCGCGTCCACGCCGTTCTGGTTGCTGCGACCACGAAGGAGCCGAGGCTGTTCTCCAAGGACGAGATCTCGCAGCTGGAGTCGCTTGCGAACGAGGCCGCCCTGGCGATCGAACGCGCGCGGTCGTCGAGCTCGCTGGCGGATGCGCTCGAGCGCGAGCGGATCGTCGGCGAGATCGCCCGGAAGGTCCGGTCGGAGCTGGACCTCGACGACGTGCTTCGCGTCGCCGTCGAGGAGACGGCGACGGCCACGAGCGCCACGCGCGCATTCATCCGTCTGGGCGAGCCCGGGGAACCGATGCCCGTGCTCGCCGAATGGGACGCGCCGGACATGGCGCCGCTCGGCGGGGAAACGCAACAGTTTCCCGTTCTCAACCTCGCCGCTCGCGAGCGCCGCACCGCGGCATTCGCGGACATCGAGGAGGCACCTGAGCTACGCGACCCCAGCCTGGGAAGCCTGGAAAGCCTCCGTGCGCTGGGCACGAGGGCGGTCATGGCAACGCCGATCGTCGTCTTCGACCAGATGATCGGCGTCTTCGGGCTCCATCGGAGCGACCCGCATCAATGGACGGACGGCGAGCGGACGCTGCTGGAGTCGGTCGCGCGCGAGGCCGGGCTGGCTATTCACACGGCGCAGCTGCTCGAGGAGAACGCGCAGCGGCTCGAGCAGTCCACCGCGCTTCTGAAGGCGTCTCAGTACGTCACCGGCGAGCTGCGCCTCGAGACCGTGCTGCAGCGGCTCGTCGTCGAGGTGACGCGTCTGCTCCGGGCCGACGCCGCCGACTGTTATCTCTACGACGCGCGTCGCGGCATGCTCACGTGCGCCGCGGTCCACGGGCTCGACCCCGACGTCGTCTCGCTCGAGTTCTCCGCCGAGCGGGGCCTGGCGGGCGAGGCGCTCCGTCAGGGGCGTGGGCTCCTCTCCGGCGACTACAGGGCGATCGCCGACCCGGTCCCGCACCCGGCGTACTCGAGCTTTCGGAGCGCGATCGTCGCGCCGATGACGTGGTCCGGGGAGAAGCGGGGGGTCCTCGGCGTGGCCAGTCGGGACGCGCAACGGCACTTCGGCGCGGACGACGTGGCGGTGCTCGAGACCTTTGCGGGGCTCGCCTCGATCGCCCTCCGCCATGCGTCCAGCTTCGAGCAGAGCTCCCGCCAGGCGCGAATCCAACGCGGCTTCTACGGCATCGCGTCCGTGCTGGCCGAGCCGATCTCGCTCGACGAGACGCTCGCCGCCGTCGCCAAGGCCGCGAGCGAGGCGCTCGGCGGCTCGTTCGCGGCGCTGCTCATGCCGGCGGCCGACGACCTGGTGCTCGCCGCCGGGCATGAGCTCCCGGACGCTCTCGCGGCGGCGCTCCGGGAGGGTCTCCCGGACTCGGCCGGCGCGCTCGGCCCGTGCGCGCGCGAGCGGCGGACTCTCGCCGCGTCCGACGTCGCTGAAGACGACCGCTTCGAGCCGGCGTGGCGAGAGCTTGCGGCGGAGGTCGGCTACCGTTCGTTGCTGGCGATCCCGATCGAGGCGCCTCGCCGCGAGCAGGGCGGCCTCGCGCTCGTCTTCTTCGCCGAGCAGCGGACCTTCACCGACGACGAGCTCGAGCTCGCACGGCACCTGGCGGGGGCCGCGCGAGGCGCTCTCGAGCGCAGTGAGCTCTACGAAACGGAGCGCAGCGCCCGCGCACTGTCGCAGCAGCTCGCGCGGATGGGCGGCCTCCTCGCAACCGAGCTCGATCCGGCGGCGATCCTCGGCGAGGTGGTCGAGCAGGCGCCCGCGCTCCTCGGCGCCGACGCGGCGTCGGTCAGGCGGCTCGAGGAGGACGCTCTGGTCGTCAGCGCGGCGAGCGGCAAGGGTGCCGAGGCCGCGATCGGCTCGGAGGCGCCGGCGACGGCGTGGCTCGTCGGCGAAATCGTCCAGTCGCGCGGCCCGAAGGCGGTCGCGGACGTCAACGGCGACCGCCGCCTGCTCGACGCGGATCCGATCCTCGCCGAGGGCTACAGCTCGTACCTCGGCGTGCCGCTCTTCGGGGCGGAGGGCGAGCTGTACGGCGTGCTCGCGGTGTACGGGAGGCACCCGCGGCCGTGGCTCCAGGCGGAGATCGAGGCGCTCGCCGCCCTTGCCGGGAACGCCTCCGCCGTGCTTGCCAACGCCGACCTGTACCAGAAGGTCAAGGACGAGCAGGACCGCAACTCCGCGATCCTCGAGAACATCGCGGACGGCATCGTCGCCGTCGATCGCGAGGGCACGGTCGTCCTCTGGAACGCCGCCGCCGAGCAGATCACCGGCGTCCCCACGGTAGAGGCGATCGGCAGGACGCCGACCCAGGTGCTCCAGCGGAGCCTCGAGTCGGCGGAGCCGGGCGTCACGCGCGACCGTCTCGTCCCGATCCGGCGCGGGGGAGAGGAGGTCTGGCTCTCGGTCAGCGAGGCCGTCATGCGCGATCCCGCCGGGGCGGTGGCCGGGCGCATCTTCGCCTTCCGCGACGTGTCGGCTGAGCGCGTCGTCGAGGAGATGAAGTCCGAATTCGTCGCGGCCGTCTCGCACGAGCTGCGCACGCCGCTGACGTCGATCTACGGCTTCGCCGAGACGCTGCTCCGCCAGGATGTGCTCTTCGAGGAGGCGGAGCGGCGGACGTTCCTCGGCTACATCGCCTCCGAGGCCCAGCGCCTCACGGGGATCGTCGACGCCCTGCTGAACGTCGCGAGGCTCGACGCCGGCGACCTGCAGATGGATCTGGCGCCGATCGACGTCCGCTCCGTCGTCTCCGAAGTCGTCACCGGCGTCCAGGAGGCGAGCCCCGTCAACGGGCACGACTTCGTCGTCGACCTGCCGAGCGAGCCGCTCGACGCCGCCGCAGACCGCGACAAGCTCCGTCAGATCCTCGCCAACCTCGTCGACAACGCGGTCAAGTTCTCGCCCGACGGCGGCACCGTGACGGTCACTGCGCGGAGGAAGACCGGCGCCGTCGAGGTGCGCGTCGTCGACCGTGGCCCCGGAATTCCGGCGGCGGAGCGCGCCCGGATCTTCCGCAAGTTCTACCGCGGCGACTTCGCGCGCGACCAGCCCGGGAGCACCGGACTCGGCCTCTTCATCGCCGAAGGCCTCGTCCGCGCGATGGGCGGGCGGATCTGGGTCGACTCCGAGGAAGGCGAAGGGTCGAGCTTCACGTTCGAGCTGCCGCTTGCGGTCAAACAGTCGGAGGTGGTGGTTTGAATGGACGGGCAGGGTGTGCATAAGGACGCGGTGACCCGTGTTCTCGTCATCGACGACGAGGCGCCGATCCGTCTCCTCTGTCGCGTCAACCTCGAGGCCGAAGGAATGGAGGTGCTCGAGGCGCGTGACGGCCCCGGCGGGCTGGAGCAGGCGCGGGCCGAGCGGCCGGACGTGATCCTGCTGGACGTGATGATGCCCGGGCTCGACGGGTGGGCGGTGGCCGAGAAGCTGATCGACGACGACACGACGCGCGAGATCCCGATCGTCTTCCTGACGGCCCGCGCCGAGCTGCGCGACCGGGCGCGCGGGCTCGAGCTCGGCGGCGTCGACTACGTGACGAAGCCGTTCAACCCGACCGAGCTGGCCTCGATGGTGCGGAAGCTGCTCACGCGGGTTCGGGCCGGCGAGTCCGCCGCGATCCGCAGCGAGAAGATCGCGGAATTGCGCGAGCTCGTCGGCGAGTAAGCGCGATACCCTAGGTCTGCGTCGGGGTGTAGCTCAGCCTGGTTAGAGCGCTGGCTTTGGGAGCCAGAGGCCGGCGGTTCGAATCCGCCCGCCCCGATTCAGCCCGCGACGTGAAGGGACCGCGTTGGTTCCCCGTTGGCCGGCAGGCCTGACGTCTGACGCCTTCGCGGGCTGCGGATCTACTTCCGCGCGTAGAGCCATTCGTCCGCGGCCCGGTAGAGCGAAAGCGCGTTGAGCCCGTCCTGCGGATGCACCGCCCAGCCGAACGTGATGCCGAGGCCGGCGCCCGCGAGAACACTCTCCAGGCGGCTCGCGAGTGCCTCCTCGGTGCTCCCGAGCGCCGCCAAGGCGGCGATGCGAGGTGACGGCGGGCATACGCACCGCAGCTTTGCCGGTCCAGACAACGGCGGCGGCCCTCCTGCGGGGGATTCAGGTCTCGGCTTCCTGCGCCGCGAGAAACCGACTTAGGAAGTACGTGAAGACCACGAAGAACACGATCGCTTGCTCGACGGCCATCGTGACCCCCGCGATCTGCTGGTCGGTGAGCACCGAGAGGCCCCACAGCGAGCCGCCGTGCTCGTAATAGTCGTAGACCGGCGAGGGAATCAGCGCGAGCAAGAGCCCGAGCGGGCTGGCGAACAGGAATGCGGCAAAGACGTAGAGGGCGCGGCCCCCGTCGTCGAGCGCGTGCGGCTCGTCCTGGGCGACGGGCCACCAGAACAGACAGCCGGCAGCGAAGTAGAGCGCGTGCTCGAGGTGCAGGAGCGTCCAGGGGTGGCGCAGCGCGGTGTCGTACATCCACGGCAGGTGCCAGACGAAATAGGTCAGAAGCCAGATGCCGAGCGCGATCGGCGGCCGCGTCAGGACCCGGACCGCGGGCACGCGCGCGATGCGCGCGGCCAGCCCAGGCGGGATGCCGAAGACGACGAGCGCGGGGGCCCACTCGGCTAGGACGACGTTCTGGAGCAGGTGCGCCGAGAGCAGGTGGAACGAGAGCGCGTCGAGCGGCGTCACGGCCGCGGCCGTCAGGACGAGCGCGCCGGCGAAGAACGACGCGAGGCGGAGGCGCGAGACGCGCTCGTGCCGGGTGCCGTAGAGATACGCGGCAACGAGACCTGCAACCGCCAGCACGGCTTCGCCGTGCACCGACCACGCATAGGGATCCGGCCGCATCGCCGCTACGCTAAACGCCACGCGGGTGTAGCTCAGTGGCAGAGCTCCAGGCTTCCAACCTGGTTACGCGGGTTCGATTCCCGCCACCCGCTCTGTCCGACGCGACGGCCATTCTGCCCGGGTGGAAGTGCGCGTCGTGCGGGTCGAAGCGCGGACCGTCGTCAACGTCCTCCTGATCGTCCTCGGCTTCGTCCTTCTGCTCGAGGTGATCTGGATCTCCCGCCAGGTGATCACCTGGATCCTGGTTGCGCTCTTCCTCGCGCTCGCGCTCAACCCGGCCGTCGAGTTCTTCCAGCGCGTCGGGATCAGCCGCCGCGGCTACGCCGCCGCGCTCACGTCGTTCCTGACGCTGCTCGTCATGGTTGGGCTGGGATCGCTCTTCGTGCCGACGCTCGTGGGCGAGGCGAACGACTTCGTGGGCGCGGTTCCCGACTACGTCCAGGACGTGAGCGAGGGGCGGGGACCGCTCGGCGACCTCGCCGACAGGTACGACCTGGTCGAGCGCGTGCGCACCGCCGTCAAGAGCGGCGGCGCCTCGGGCGTGCTCGGGCTGTCCGGCACGGCGCTCACGGTCACCAAGAGCATCCTCACCACGATCGTCGCCGCCGTCACGATCGCCTTCATGACCTTCTTCATGCTGCTCGAGGGGCCGAGTTGGCTCGAGCGGTTCTTCGCGCTGCTTCCCGAGGGATCACAGGAGCGCGCACGGCGGGTCGGCGTCCAGATCTACAAGACGATCGGCGGGTACGTGACCGGGAATCTGCTCATCAGCGTCATCGCCGGCATCGCGTCGACCGTCGTCCTCCTGGTCACGGGCGTCTCGTTCGCGGTGGCACTCGGTCTGCTGGTCGCGATTCTCGACCTCGTCCCGCTCGCGGGCGCGACGCTCGCGGCGATCATCGTCACGACCGTCGCGTTCATCGACCAGGGCTGGATCGTCGGCCTGATCGTCCTCGTGTTCTTCGTCGTCTACCAGCAGGTCGAAAACCACGTCCTGCAGCCGCTCGTGTACAGCCGCACGGTCCAGCTGTCGCCGCTCGCGATCCTGATCTCGGTTTTGATCGGGGCGAAGCTCGGCGGCGTCCTCGGTGCGCTGGGAGCGATTCCCGTCGCCGGGGCGATTCAGGTGATCCTGGCCGAATGGCTTCGCGCCCGCCGCGAGCGACTCGCCATCACGACTGCTCCCCCTTAGACCCCATTTAGCGAGATGTGCACATAGTCGCCGATGCCGCGCGCCCAGGCCCCCCGGCTCCGGTTCGCCCTCGTCGTGTTCGTCACCGCTTCAGCCGTCGCGCCGCAGGCGGCGGCGCCCTCGGCGGACCGCCTCGTCCGCGCGGCCAGGCTCGAAGATCAGGTCGCCGTGCGCGTCAACCTCGTCCGCCGCTGGCACGGGCTCACGCCGCTCCACGAGTCCGGCGGCCTGGCCGGCGCGGCGCGCCGCCACTCGCGCGACATGGCCGTCAAGGGCTACTTCGAACACGATTCCGCAAGCGGCACGGCCTTCTGGCGCCGGATCGAGCGGACGTACGCGTCGAGCGGGTACGGCCGCTGGGAGGTCGGCGAGAACATCGCCTGGAACACGGCCCGTGCAACGGCGGTCGACATCGTCCGCCAATGGATGGCGAGCCCGGCCCACCGCGAGAACCTCCTCTCCGGTGCATGGCGTGAGCTCGGGCTGGGCGCCTTCCGGGTGCCGCACGCGCGGGGCGCGTACCGCGGTCGAACCGTCACGATCGTGACTCTCGACCTCGGCGTCCGGACGCCGTAGCGCGAAGCGCGAAATCCCCCATTTGGGGGATGAGAGGCGGTCCCGTGTGCCGATGTCAATCTCGTGGTTCGGGGGGTTTGCGCCGGTTTGTCGATCGTCGTGTTCGCCGCGCTCGCTTCGAGTGCCGCTGCGGGAACGAGCCGTGCGACGGCGCCGATCCCGACGAAGCGCGAGCTCCGCTCGGCGGGGGCGGCCCTCGCGGGCAAGAGTCGCGCCGCCGTCGGCCGCCGCGCGGTCGAGCGCCTGGCGCCGGCGCTCCGCCGGTTGGTGTGGGACGGACGCGCGGCCGCGGCGCCGCGAGCAAAGACGTCGCCCCGCACAGTCGCGGGTCTCAGCACGGTCGAATCGAGCCTGCTCGGTCAGATCAACGACGTTCGACGCTCGCGAGCGCTGCGTCCGCTGAGGATCTCCCGCGGCCTCTCCGCGGCCGCCGCCTACCACTCGCGCCAGATGGTCCAGCACGGCTTCTTCGAGCACGAGTCGCGGGGCGGCGGTGCGTTCTGGAAGCGCGTCGCGCGCTTCTACGGCTCGGCCGGGTTCAGCGCCTGGGAGGTAGGCGAGAACCTCGCGTACGGGTCGCCCGAGCTCAGCCCGGCGGCGACCGTGCGCATGTGGATGAACAGCCCGGGCCACCGCGAGAACCTGCTCTCGCGCAGGTGGCGCGACGTCGGCCTCGGCGTGCTCCACGTCGGCGCCGCGGGCGGAGAGTTCGGCGGCAGCCCCGTCACCGTCGTGACGGCGGACTTCGGCTATCGCAACCGCTGAGTCCTTGACATTCGTCGGCGGCCGCCGGACACTGGTCTTAGCGGCCGGCTGAAAAGCCGAGGCCAACGACGCGAGGAGCAAGCCGTGACGCGCCGCCCCCTCAGGCGACGCCCGGCTGCGGTGATCGGAGGACGACTCGCAAGCGTCGCCCTCCTAGTCTTGCTCGCTGCTCCGCCGCCGGCCGTTGCTGCGCAACACCAAGACCGGCCGCGACGCATTGCCGCGTCCCTGAGTCGCTTCGAGCAGGACGTCCTTCACGTCGTGAACGGCATGCGTGCTAATGCCGGACGCGCGCGGCTGACCGTCTCGGCGGGCCTGACCGACGCCGCGGAGGTACACACGGCGCGGATGATCCGTCGCGGCTTCTTCGAGCACGAAGCACCAGGCGAGGCGGCGTTCTGGCACCGGATCGAGCGGTTCTACCCGTCGGCGGGCTACGAGTACTGGGCGGTCGGCGAGAACCTGGCGTACGGCAGCCCGAGCCTGGACCCCGACGAAGCGCTGCACGAGTGGATGCTCAGCCCGAAACACCGGCGGAGCCTGCTGTCGAGGGATTGGCGCGAAGTAGGCGTGGCGGCCGTCCACGTTGAGTCGGCGCCCGGCGAATACGCGGGAGATCCCGCCACGGTGATCACGCTGGACCTCGGCGTGCGCAGGGGATAGCGGCCGGATTCGGCGCTACGCTCAGGGCACGCGCCTGTAGCTCAGTGGAAGAGCGGCGGCCTTCTAAGCCGCGGGTCGGAGGTTCGAATCCTCCCAGGCGCATCGGCCTCGACCGAGCCGGCGTGTGCGGTCGAGGTCGCGAATGCGAGGCGGCCCACGCTTGACAGCGTGCCTCACGGTGGGAAACTCGGGGGCCTGTAGTAAAGGCGAACCGTCATCTGGAGTGACTCTGCGGCCAGAAAAAGACGACCCAATTGACTTCTCGACTCTGCGGTCGTGGAAGTTCCTCACCAACCACGCGCAGGTATTGCTCGCTGTCGCACGCGACCCAGACGCGACCGTTGCAGAGGTCGCGGAAACGGTGCAGATTACGGAGCGATCGGCGTACCGCCTGCTCGCCGACCTGCAGAAGGCGGGCTACGTACGACGGCGGCGGATCGGTAGGCAGAACAGCTACGAGGTCAACCGAACGCTTCCGCTTCGCGATCCCATGGTCGCGAACGAGCTCGTTACCGACCTAATGAGCCTCCTAGCCGAAGAGGATTTCGAGGCGCACATCCGCCTGATCTGCTGAGCGCTCGCGTCGCCGGGCGCGCAACCGCCGAAACGGCTGTCGAAATTGTCAGGTTTTTGTTAACACGCCGCGTGCGAGCATCGTGGTGTGGAACGCGATCTGCGGTCGGCGTCGCGGGGCGGAGCGTGCACGCGTGGAGCTCTCCCTCGAAGTGGCGACGCCCGATCAGCACGTAGGAGGTGATGTCCCCAGGTCTACGTCGTATGTGGTCCACCAGGATGCCGTGCCTGAGAAGGGCGGGGTCTCGCGGCTTGAGACGCCCTATGGCATAGGAGGAGAGTAGATGCAAAGTCGTAGCTTCATGAAGCACGCAGCGATCGGCCTCGTCGTGGTGCTCGCGATCGTGTTCACGGCGGTCGCCTCGGCGGCGAACGTCCACTTCAAGAAGCCCGCTCCCCAATTCACCGACCAAGGCCTCGTCCTCAATGCAGCGGGCGCCCTTGCCGGCTTGGGGAACGAGGACGTTTTGATTACGCTGACCGCGACGGCCGACCCGACGACGACCTGCACGAACCAAGGCGGAAATCAGGCCCCAGGTCAGAATCCGGCCGCGGTCACGGTCACCGGCAGCCAGGCGATCCCCGCCGGCGAGATCAAGAACGGGAATGTGGCGTTCAACGTGACAACCCAGCCGCCGGCGCAGCCCACTGCGGCGCAGGCGGGCTGCCCCAACAACAACTGGACTGCCGAGATCACCGATCTCGAGTTCACCTCGGCGACCATCACCGTCAGTCAGGGCGGCGTGGTCGTGCTGCAGCAGACGTTCAGTCTGTAGCTGCCGCCGGAACAGCAGGCAGACGTAACGGACCGGAGGGCCGCCATTGCGCGGCCCTCCGACGTACCACGACGCATACCGACACCGCTACGCGATCCGCGGCTTTGGTGCGTGGCCCGCGTTAGCGCGCCCTCGCTCTCGGGAAGGCATAGAAAACCAGAAGAAAGGGGTGCAAAGTGGCTGATCTGAACGGAAAGCGCGTCGCGATTCTCGCGACCGACATGGTCGAGCAGGTCGAGCTCGTGGAGCCGCGCAAGGCGGTCGAGGAGGCCGGCGCCGACGTGGAGCTGGTGTCGCTCGAGACCGGCGAGATCCAGGGCTTCAACCACTACGACAAGGCGGACGCGTTTCCTGTCGACAAGGCCGTCGGCGACGTCTCGGCGGACGATTACGACGCCTTGCTTCTTCCCGGCGGC
>DATFQE010000146.1:0-4384 GCA_035264445.1 Gaiellaceae bacterium
TAGAGAGGGGGTCGACGGTTCGAGTCCGTCAGAGGGCTTGAAATACCTGTAAATCGGCTACTTCTGTTGCCTGATCTGCTAGCGAAGAGACCTCCTTAGTACGGAGGGACTTCGCGATAGCTAAGACGCGGCAGAGCAGCGAAAAGTCCTGCAAGGCGAGAGAACGGCGAACCCGCTCAGCGGACCGCGGTCTTTGGGGACAGCGCGTCGCTCATCCCCCTTGGACGATGCGAGGCCTGATGGATGCGGTTTCAATCGCGTGACTCGACAGCACTACGTCTGGAGGAGACCGCGTGACCACATCTGCGACTGGGACTACGCCGGGGCGCACCGTCGGGCCGACCACCGAGTTCAGCCTGCTCTTCCGGATCAAACCGGGCCATGCGGATGCCCTGCGGCAGGCGCTCGACGAGCTGCAGAATCATCCGGGCTACCGGCCGGGCGACTACGACATTCCGATCGTGTCGATCCACGAGGCGCGGTTCGTCATGTTCGACGACGACACACGGCTCGCGTTCTTCACGAGCTTCGACGGCTCCTGGGACGCGTACATGGACGACTTCTTCAACACGGGTGCGACGCTCGCCCTGTTCGACGCGACGTTCCGGCACACCGAAGGCTACGAGGGCCTGCCGGACATGGCGGCCCTCCATGCATTCGTCCTCGGCGCCGAGAAGACCGCCGCCGCCTACGCGCGCAACTACCCGGGGACGGTCAAGGAGATCCGCAAGGCCCTGCGCGTCAACGACGCCTTCCAGCGCGTACTCGACGATCCGTCCGCGGCCGAGGCGCTGCAGCACCCCGCGCTGAAGCCGCTGCTCGACGAAGCTGCGGACTAGCGTGTCCGACCACATCTCGGGACCGCGCGCGCTCGCCGATCCGATCGCCGACATCACCGACGTCTACGCCTTCCCGTCGCCCGAGCGTCCGGTACGGCTCGTGCTCGTGATGAACACGCTGCCGTTCGCGCAGCCGACGCAACCGCTGTCGGACGGCCTGATCTACCGCTTCCGCCTGCGGCCGCTGGAAGCGACGAACGACGAGACGCGAACGCCCTTCCGGCCGCTGGAGGACGAGGTGCAGTTCGACTGCGTTTTCGACGAGACGGGTGGCGCGCAGGTGGGTCTGTGCACCGGCCCCGACGGCGCGCAGGTGCAGTTCACGGTCGGCGAGGATGCCGGTGGAGAGCACGACGGCATCCGCGCGTTCGCGGGGCCGCGCTGGGACCCGTTTTTCTTCGATGCCCGGGCGGCACTGCAGACGGTCGCGACCGGCGAGCTCGCGTTCACCGACCACGGCACGATCTTCATGGACGGGAAGAACGTCCTCACGCTCGTGGTCGAGATCGACTGCGGGCGGTTCCTCGGCGGCAGCAGCCTCGTCGGCGTGATCGCCGAGACGCTGACGCGTGGGAAGTTCAACGTCCGCATCGAGCGCGTCGGCCGCCCAGAGGTGAAGAACATGCTGCTCGCACCGACGCAGTTCGACCAAGTGAACAGCAACATCGACATCCGCGACCTGTACAACATGGAGGACGGATTCCACCTCGCCGAGTCCTACAAGCCCGCGTATCTCGCGCGCCTGAACGCCAACCTTGCGTTCTGGGACGGGCTCGACGGCAAGACCGACTGGCCGACGAACGGAAAGGGCGACCACCCCCTGACGAGCCTGTGGCTCGCCGACTACCTCATCGTCGACGCCAGCCGGCGCTATGCCGAGCAGGGCTCCTTCCTCGAGCCCGAGCGCAGCGCGCGGGCAGGGCGCACGCACGAGACCTGCGGCGGACGCGCGCTCAACGACGACTCCATGGACACCTTCTTCACCTTCATCGTCACGGGCGGCAACGGGCCCCCGATCCGCGACGGCATCGACGCCTCGACCAGGCCCGGCACGCAGACGTTTCCGTACCTGCAGCCGGCGAACCCGGACCCGCCCGAGCAGCCGGAGCACCACTAGTGCTCGCACCGTCGGACGTGCAGCTCGAGCTCGAGCACATCCAGAGCGGCGCGCTCCACGAGCGCCCGTCCCCGTACGTCGGCCGCTACCTCCTCCTGCGGATCGACGACCGCGCCGCCGGACGCGAGCTCGTGCGCCGCCTGCACGCGGTAGTGGACGCGAGCCGCCACCCGAACGAGGCTCGCGATGCCTGGGCGACCGTCGCGTTCACCTACAACGGGCTGAAGCGCCTGGGCGTGCCGCAGGTGTCGCTCGACAGCTTCGTCCCCGAGTTCCGCCAGGGCATGGCTGCGCGCGCGGCCGAGATCGGCGACGTCGGAGCGAGCGCCCCCGCCAACTGGGAAGCGCCGCTCGGCACGGCGGACGTCCACGTCGCGATCAGCGTCATCTCGCCGAGCAGCGACCGGCTCGAAGCGGTCGCGGCGCGCGCCCGTCGTGCACACGAGCAGCTGCCGGGCGTCGAGGTGATCTGGCGCCAGGACTGCTACCAGCTGCCGACCGGGCGTACCTCGTTCGGATTCAAGGACGGGATCGGCCAGCCGGCGATCGAAGGCAGCGGGATCCCCGGCTCGAACCCGCACGAGCCGCCGATCAAGGCGGGCGAGTTCCTGCTCGGCTACCCTGACGAGACGGGCGAGCTGCCGCCGATGCCGACGCCGGAGGTGCTCGGCCGGAACGGGACATACCTCGTCTTCCGCAAGTTGCACACGAACGTCGCTGCGTACCGCCGGTATCTGCGCGCGAACGCCGCCGACCGCGCGCAGGAGGAGCTGCTGGGCGCGAAGATGGTCGGGCGCTGGCAGAGCGGCGCGCCGCTGTCGGTCGTCGGCGACGAGGACGATCCCGCGCTCGGCGCCGATCCCGAGCGCAACAACGCCTTTCTCTACGGCGACGACCTGAAGGGGTTCAAGTGCCCGGCGGGAGCCCACGCGCGTCGCGCCAATCCGCGCGACGCGCTCGACGGTGACGGCAACGTCAACGTCCGCCTGCACCGGATGATCCGGCGCGGGACGAGCTACGGTCCGATGCTGCCCGACGGCGTGCTCGAGGACGACGACGTCGACCGTGGGATCATCTTCGTCTTCGCCGGCGCGCACCTCAAGCGCCAGTTCGAGTTCGTCAAGACGCAATGGCTCGACGACGGGGTCTTCATCGGCGCACCGGAGGAGCGTGACCCGCTCGTCGGACGCAGCGACGAGCCCCGCATGTTCACGATCCCGCAACGCCCGATTCGCCGACGCTTGCAGGGGCTCATGCCGTTCGTGACGACGAGGGGCGGCGAGTACTGCTTCGCGCCCGGCCTGCCGGCTTTGCGGTGGCTCGCCGAGCTGGACACCTGACGAGGGAGGAGAACGTGACCACTCCGACACGCACACACCGCTGGGACGCACTCGACTTCGGCCCGCCGGCGGAGGACGACGCGGGCGGCGGCGATCCCGTCCTGCTCGAGTACGAGAACGACGGGCGCATCGCGGTGATCACGCTCAACCGGCCGCCCGACAATGCGATCACGACCGAGATGGGAGCGCGCCTCACGGAGGTGCTGGAGTCGATCGCCGTGCAGACCGCCGTACGCGTCGCGATCATCACCGGCGCGGGCGAGCGAGCCTTCTCGGTCGGCAGCGACCTCCGCCAGCGCAAAAACATGACGAAGGAGCAGTGGCTGCGCCAGCGGCAGGACTTCGACCGCACGCTGTACACGCTGCGGCAGCTGCGCAAGCCGATCTTCGCAGCCGTCAACGGCATCGCGTACGGCGGTGGCTCCGAGATCGCACAGAGCACGGATTTCATTATCGCCTCCGACAACGCGACGTTCGGACAGCCGGAGTCGATGATCGGCCTGGCGGCCGGCGGCGGCTCGCCGGTTTTCCTCCCGCGTGTCCTCCCTCCCGGCAAGGCGCTGCAGATGCTGCTGACCGGCGCGCCGATCGACGCCGCCGAGGCCTACCGGCTCGGCATGATCAACGAGCTCCATCCGCAGTCGGAGCTGATGGACGCGGCGCGCAGCATCGCAACGCACATCGCGAGCAACTCGCCAACCGCCGTCCAGGCGGTCAAGCGCGCGGTGCGCATGGGCGAGGGACAGCCGATCGAGCAGGCGATCTCGATCATGATGGAGGCGCACTGGCGGTCCGCTGTCCACCCGGACCGCGTCGAGGGAATCGGTGCCTTCAACGACGGCCGCGACCCCGACTTCCAGGACTCCGACTACTGATCCACGAGCAGGAGGTAGCACGATGGCCGTAGCCGACGACCTCGAGCAGTCGCGCGCCGGAGTGATCATGATCCACGGGATGCCGTACAACGCCGAGGCGCCGCCTGCGGCGCTCGACGGCGACATCACACCGACGGAGTACCACTACATCCGCAGCAACTTCGCGGTGCCGGCACACGAGGGCACGCTCGAGATCGGCGGAGCGGTCGCCAA
>DATFQE010000147.1:0-11110 GCA_035264445.1 Gaiellaceae bacterium
ACCTGCTCCGGGAGCGCGTCTTCTGCTTGCCATCGTCGTCATCGTCATCGCCGCCGGTGGCCTCCTGCACTTTCTCCTTGACGCCTTCGATCGCACCCTGTGTCTTGCTCTTGCTACCTCCGCTCGTGACGTCCTCCATCAGCTCCGGGAGCCCCTTGGAGTCGGACTTCGCCTCGAGATCGAGACGGTTCACCGCCTCCGCGAAGCGCAGGTAGGTGTCGACGCTCGCGATCACGATCCGCGCGTCGATGGTCAGCAACTCGATGCCGATCACCGAGACACGCACGAACGCGTCGATCACCAGACCCTTGTCCAGGATCACGTCCAGCACCTCGGCAAGCCCCGAAGGGCTCGGCGCGCGCTGCAGGTAGTTGCTGCTCGTCCCGTGTGTTGCGATAGCCATCGGGGCCGTGTTTCCCCGTTTCGTCCTGTGTAATCACGCGCTCGACCGCCCGGGTTTCGGCGACGCCGGCCGGGGCACCATCCCGCGACCTGTCAAAGACGAGACGCGAGGGGGCGTGATGGAGGAAGAAACGCGGGACGAAGCACAGGAGTCCGACGGGCAGGAAGTGCAGCCCGACGAGCAGCAAAACGAGGGCGGCGGAGGCGGCGGCTCCGCCCTTGGACCGGCCGCGATGGGCGCTGCGGCAGGAGCCGCAGTCGGCGCCGCGGCCGGCGCCGCGCAGCACATGGTCCGCAATCGCGGCGGCGGCGAGCCCGCCGCGGACGAGGGTGAGGCCGGCCAGGACGCCGAGGCCGGCGACGAGAGCGAGGGCGGCGCCGACTCCTAGTCGGTGCCAGGGGGTGAGGGCGCCGGCTCCCTGCGGCGCTCTCGCCCTCGCCGCTGCGACCCTACGGCCGTGGTGGCGTACGTGATCCGGCGCATCCTCTGGGCGGCGGTGCTCGTCGTCGCGATGACCTTCGTGACGTTCGTGATCCTCTTCAAGATCCCGAACGACCCGGCTCGGTTCCTCGTCCCGAACCAGAACCCGACCGAGCACCAGCTCGAGGTCGCGCGCGAGCAGCTCGGCGTCGACGACCCGTTCTTCGTCCAGTACGGGCGCTTCCTCTGGCGCGCCGTCCACCTCGATCTCGGCTACTCCTATTCAGCCGCCGGGCTCCGCGACACGGTCCCCGTCACGAGCGAGTTGCGTCGGGCAATACCGGTGACCCTCTCCCTATTGGTCGGCGGCGCCGTGATCTGGCTCTCCGTCGCGATCCCGCTCGGGCTGATCTCGGCCGTTTACGCGGGCTCGCTGCTCGACCGCGCGCTGCTGTTCTTCGTTCTACTAGGCATCTCTGCGCACCCCATCGTTATCGGCCTCTTCCTCCGACAGACGCTGGGATACAAACTGGGCCTCGCGCCGGTCGAGGGCTATTGCGCACCGTTCGGCCATGACTCGTGCGGCGTGCCGGGCTGGGCGCACCACATGCTGTTGCCGTGGATCACCCTTAGCGTCCTGTTCGCCGCGTTGTATTCCCGAATGATCCGCGTCCACGCGATCAACGAGTTGCACGAAGGCTACGTCCGTACGGCGCGCGCAAAGGGGTCGCCCGAGTCGCGAGTGCTCGCCCGTCACGTGCTCCGGAACTCGCTGCTGCCGATCCTGGCCATGCTCGGCATGGACATCGGCCTCGTCTTCGGCAGCGCCGTTTTTGTGGAGCAGGTCTTCGGGCTCGCGGGTCTCGGCAATCTCGCGCTCGGCGCGTCGCGTGGGCTCGTGGGCTTCGACCTGCCCGTGATCGCCGGCGTGATCCTGGTCGTCAGCCTCTTCGTCGTCCTCTTCAACCTGATCGTCGACCTGACGGTCGGCGTCGTCGATCCGCGCGTCAGGGCGTACTAGCGACGGCGATCGCCCAGTGAAGCTCGTACTGGATGCGCTTGGGGAGCTCCCGCTCCGCGCGCGCGAGACCGGCCGAGAATTCGGGCTCGTCGAGCAGGCGGAGCGTCGAGATGAAGCGGCCGCGAATGCGCGTGAGCGCCTCGTCGCGGCCGATCTCCGCCCTCTGGGTCAGCGGGATCAGCCGTGCGGAAAACCCGGCCGCGCTCAGCTCGTGGGCGAGCGCGTCAGGCTCGGGGAAGCGCTCGCGGTCGATCCGCTCGAGCGACGGGAACAGATGGTTGAGGTAGTAGCGCGAGAAGTGCTCGGGATCGAAGGTCGCGACCGCGATCCGCCCCCCGGGGCCCAGGACGCGCGCCAGCTCGCGGAAGGCGGCGGCTCGATCGATCAGGTGGGCGACCAGCCAGAGGACGGCGCGGTCGAACCAGCCGTCCTTGAACGGCAATTGCTCGGCGCGCGCCACCTTGACGTGGACACCACGCGCGCGGGCGCGAGCGGCCATCTCGGGCGACGGCTCCACGCCCCAAATGCGGCTACCCCGCTCGACGAGCGCCGCGGCCAGGCGCCCGGTGCCGCAGCCCACGTCCAGCACACGCCGGCCCGCGAGGTCGGCTTCGCGGACGAGCAGCTCGAAAAGCTCCCACCAGTTCGCGTCGGCGGGGCGAAGCTCGTCGTATGTCGCCGCGATCGGCCCGAAGTCAGGCGGTCGAGTCGAGCTCATCCGGCTCGCTGAGCGCCTCGATCGCGGCCAGGGCGTCCTCGATCGACCCCTCGGGCACGAGGACCTTGGTCGGCACGTCGTCCGTGTCGCGGGGATGGTGCTCGACCGCCGGTTCGAGGTGCGCTTCGATGCCGGCCTCGCTGAGCAGCGCCTGCAGCTCCTCGCCTTCGGTCACGTCGTTCGCCAGCGCCACCTGAACCATCCCATTCATTCGGATGCCTCCTGGAGTGTCGTCACGACTTCCCGCTCGCGTCCGTGGTCGTGCGCCGCGCCGCCCTTGACCAGCACCGGCCCGCCGCGCTCCTCGAAGCGGACGTCGATCGTATCGAAGTCCCTCGGGACGACGGTCTCGCTGAAGGACTCGCGCGCCTCGCGCAGGACGTCGCCGCCCGAGTAGCGGTTCGAGAGGTGCGTGAGGGCGAGCAGCCGCACCTCGGCGGCCGCCGCGAGCTCGGCGGCGCCGCGGGCGGTCGAGTGCCGAGTCTCCTCCGCACGCTCGCGCTCGTCTTCGCAGAACGTCGCCTCGTGCACGAGGAGGTCGGCGTGGCGCGCGGCCTCCAGCACCGAGCCCGAGGGGGCGCCGTCCCCCGCGATCACGACCTTGCGGCCCGGCCTCGCCGGCCCCAGGACCTGGTCCGGCGTGACGACCTGGCCGTCCGGAAGCGTCACGCTCTCGCCCCGCTGGAGCAAGCCGCGTTCGGGGCCCGGCGGCACGCCGAGCGCGTCCGCTGCCTCGACGTCGAACCGCCCGGGCCGGGGCGGCTCGACCAGCGCGTAGCCGAGCGCCGACACACCGTGCGCGACGTGGAACGTCGCCAGGACGTAGTCGTCGCGGGCGAGCGTGTCCCCCGGGTCCAGCTCGATGAGCGCGTACTCGTAGGTGAGCTTCCCGAAGATGCGCCGGAGCGAGCGGAAGAGGTCCTCGAGCCCCCTCGGCCCGTAGATCGTCAGCGGCAGCTCACGCCCGCGCAGTGCGAACGTCTTCAGCATCCCCGGCAGCCCGAGATAGTGGTCGGCGTGGTAGTGCGTCAGGAAGATCTCGCGGAGCTCGACGAGCCCGACGTTGGAGCGGAGCAGCTGTCGCTGCGTCCCCTCGGCGCAGTCGAAGAGCAACCGCTCGCCGCCGCGCCGCACGAGGCTGGCGGTGGGAGCGCGCAAGGCCGTCGGCATCGACCCTGACGTGCCGAGGAACACGAGGTCGAGGTCCACGGAGCAAGTCTACGAAGGCACGTCCGCCCCCTAGCCGGCGGGGAGCACGAGCACCTGCCCGGGCTGGACGGTCGTCCCGGTCAGGCCGTTCCGTTCACGGATCTCCCAGACCGCCTCGCGCGGGTCGCCGCCGTAGTCGCGGAGGGCGATCGCCCAGAGTGTGTCGGCGGGCTTGACGACGTACCGGCGCTCGGGGCCGGCGCCCTGGCCCGAGCGTGCGACGACGCTCACGAGGAGGGCGACCGCGAGCGCAACGACGAGAATCCGACCGAACATGCGTTCGCATGCTAGGCGAACGTGTGTTCGCTGTCAAGGACGAAGCGCGATCAGCGTCGGCTCCACCTCGCCGGCCGCGATCTCGACCTCGAGCATCGAATGGGTCGGAGCGCTCCGACGCTCGGTCGGACTGCCTGGATTGAGGATCCAGACGCCTTCGTACCGCTCGACCTGCGGGACATGCGTGTGGCCGTACAGGACGGCCTGGCAATCCGGGAACCAACCGACGAGTCGTGCCTCGCGGCCTGCGCGCGCGCCCGGGATGTGGGTCATGCCGACGCGAACGCCGTCGAGCACGGCGACGGCCCGCTGCGGGAGCGTCTCGCGAAGCGTCGGCTCGTCCATGTTCCCGTAGACGGCCTCGACCGGGCCGAGCTCGCGCAACTCGTCGAGGACGGAGGCGGCGACGACGTCGCCGAGGTGGAGGATCACGTCGGCCGCCGCGCAGCGGCGCAGGCATTCGTCCGGGAGCCGCCGCGCGCCCCGAGGCAGGTGCGTGTCCGCGATGACCGCGACGAGCGTCAAGCGCTACGCGCCCGAGTTACAGAACGACGAACGCTCCGTCGCGATAGGCGAGCTCGCCGTCCGCGTACACCTCTCCCCCGTCGCGGAGGTCGCAGATGAGGTCCCAGTGCAGCGCCGAGCGATTCGAGCTGCCGGTCTCGGGATAGGCGGTGCCGAGCGCGAGGTGAACGGTGCCGCCGATCTTCTCGTCGAAGAGGATCTCGCGTGTGAACGCGGTGACCGCCTCATTGAGCCCGAAGGCGAATTCGCCCACGCGGCGCGCGCCCTCGTCGACGGCCACCATCTCGCGCAGGAGGTCCTCGCCGCGCGAGGCGGTCGCCTCGACGACCTCGCCGCCCTCGAAGCGCAGACGCACGTCGTCGACCTCGCGACCCTGGAAGATCGCCGGGTACGTGAAGCGAATCGTCCCTTCCACGCTCGTCTCCACCGGCCCCGTGAAGATCTCGCCGTCGGGGAAGTTCTCGAGCCCGCGCGAGCCGATCCACGTGCGGCCGCCGACGCCGATGCGGAGATCGGTGTCCTCGGCGAGCACGCGCAGCTCGGAGATGCCGCTCAGGAACGCCTCGATGCCGTCGAGCCGCTCGCCGAAGCGCTTCCACTCGGCGACGGGATCGTCGCGGTCGAGGAAGCCGGCCGCGTAGACGAAATCCTCGAACTCGGGCAGCGACATCCCAGCGTCCTGCGCCGCCGCCTGCGTCGGAAAGAGGGTCAGCACCCAGCGGAGCTCGCCGTTCGCCGCCCGCTCGAGATAGCGGTTGCGCTGGGGCTCGAGCGCCCGGTGCAGACGCGCCTGCTTCGAGACGTCGACGCCCGTCAGGCTGCGCGTGTTCAACGGCGCCATGATCACCACGCGCCCGTCGACCTCCTCGATGTCGTCGCGGCGTGCAGGGTTGACCCAGTCGAGCTGCGCGTCGGAGCCTTCGAGCATCAGGTTCTCGAGCATCCCCTCGATCCCGATGCGCGGAAGTGGATGCGCGCCCGCGGCGAGGATGCGCCGGTAGACCTCGCGGACGAGCGGCGCCGCCTGAGACGGCGCCTCGATCGTGATCTGCTGGCCCTCCCTGGCGCCGACCGAGTAGTCGACGAGCACGGACGCGAGGCGCTCGACGCGGGGGTCAGACACGCTCGACGGCCGGCTTCGGCGCCTCGAGGAACCGGCCCGCACGCCAGACGAGCTCGCCGTCGGCGTAGATCTCCCCCTCCTCGCGCAGGTCGCAGATGATGTCCCAGTGCAGGGCCGACTCGTTCTTCGAGCCGCAGTCGTCGAAGCCCGAGCCGAGCGCCAGGTGGACCGTGCCGCCGATCTTCTCGTCGAAGAGGATGTTCCGCGTCCAGCGGTCGATCTCGTAGTTCAGCCCGAAGGCGAACTCGCCGAGCACGCGGGCGCCGTCGTCGGTGTCGAGCAGCGTGCGCAGGTAGTCGGCGCCGCTGCGAGCGTCCGCGTCGACGACCCGCCCACCCTCGAAGCGTAGACGGATGTCCTCCACCTCGCGACCGTAGAAGACGGCGGGCAGCGTGAAGCGGATCTCGCCCTCCGTCTCGGTCTCGACCGGGCTCGTGAAGACCTCGCCGTCCGGCATGTTGTGGGTGCCGTACGACGGCTGCCACGTCCTCCCGGCGACCCCGAGCCGCAGGTCGGTGTCGGGACCGACGATCCGGACCTCACGCGTGTCCGCGAACTCGGCGGCCCGCGCGGTCAGCTCCTCCGCGGCCGCGCGCCAGTGCGCGACGGGATCCTGGTCGCCGTCGACGTGGCACGCGCGGAACACGAAGTCCTCGTACTCGAGCAGCGACATCTCCGCGTCCTGGGCATGGGCGTTCGTCGGCATCAGCGTCCCGACCCAGCGCATCTCGCCGCGCCCGATTCTCTGCCAGCGCCGGTTCACGAGGCTCCGCTCGGCCGCGTAGACCTGTCCTCGCGCCTCCGGGTCGGCGCGCGAGAACGACTTCGTGTTCGCCTCCGACCAGATCGTGATCTCGGCGTCTAGCCGGTCGACCTCGCGGTATGCCAGGTCGGACACGAACTCGCGCTGCTTCTTCGAGCCCTCGGCGACGAGGATCTCGCCGAGCCCTTCGAGCGCCACGTTCGCGTACGCGTGCACGCCGCGTTCGATCGCGACCCGCTGGATGGCGAGGATCAGCGGCGCCGCCGCGTCGCTCGAGTTGACGCGCACGACCTCGCCCTCGCGGAGGCCGAGCGAGTAGTCGACCAGGAGCGTCGCCAGCCGCGCCAGGCGCGGGTCGTTCACCGCCTGCCCTTGGGGGCGACGACCCGGAACGGCTTGCTCACGAAGAAGCTCTTGCGCGTCGGGTTCGTCTCGGCGAAGAGCTCGACTGCGTACACGTAGACGCCGGGCTTCAGGCGCCTGCCGGGGAAGCGGATCACCGACTCACGGTATGCCGACACCTTCCCTGCCCTCGCGAGCGCCGCGCCGCGCGGCTTCGCGCGCAGGAGCGCACGCTCGATCTTCCTCCGCGCGGCGCCGGTCGGCGTCGCGCGCCGCGCCACGCGGAAGACACCGGCGTTGTAGTTGCCGGCCTCGAACGCGGTTGCGACCATCGTCCAGATCTTCGTCCGGCCGCGAACCGCCCGCTTGAACGGGAACTTCGCCGTCGGCCCGATCACCGAGGTCGCGTGGCGCCACGCGGTCGTGAACCCGCCACAGCGGCCGCCCGTGCGCGCGATCGCGGCCTTGACGCTCGCGTACGAGGGCCGCTTCGTGCCGTCGGCCCGGATCATCCCGGACTGCCACCGGTCGAGGTTGGGGTCGTCGATCAGGTGGAAGAAGAGCAGCGACCGGACGGCCGGGTCGCACGCGATGAACGGGATCGCCTGCGAGTAGATCTCCGCCTGGCTCGTCTCGTCGGTCGTGGCGACGTTCTCCTTGCCGAAGTAGGCGCCGAGCGCGCTCGGCACGATCTCGACCTGCCAGCCGACCTCGTTCAGCCGGAAGCGGAGCGAGTCGGCGGCCGCGATCGCCGACAGCGAGCCGAAGCGCCCGAACGACGACTCCGGGAACACCGGCTGGCCCGTGCCGTAGAACGCGTCCCAGACCGCCTGCTTGATCCGGTCGAGGTTCGCGAGGCCGGCGTTCGGCCACTGGTAGCCGCGGCCGAGCGGGTCGGTCGAGAGGTTCGGAAACGGATGGAAGCTGAGCTCGTCCATCAGCGGCCGCGTCCGCTTGCTCGCCTTGTACGCCGCGCCCATGTCGCGGATGCAGCGGACGGGCGACACCGACGGGTTCGAGCGCGCACGCGGGTTGTCGTTGCCGCGCGGCGAGAGACCGATGCCGATCACGTCGATCGCGGGGTTGACGCCCTTCAGCGCGTCGTACGAGGCGGCGAGGACGCCTGCGTAGGTGGCACACGAGATCGCCTTCGCGTTCGGTCCGTATTGCGGCTGCCAGAAGTTGTTGACGTTGGGCTCGTTGCCGACGATGAAGTCGCGCACGGATGGGAACCGCCTCGCCACGATGGCTGTCCAGGCGGCGAACTGCGCGGGCGCGGCCGGGGAATCGGTCAGGACCCGTGGACGCAGCGGGTACAGCGAGAGCACGACGTTGACGCCGCGCGGCCCGGCCTCGGCGAGCGCGCGCTCGATCCCGGCCTCGTTCGGGACCGCGGTCGGCGCGTTCGGCTCCCACTTGACCGCGATCCGGTTCTCGCGGAGGCCGACGTCCTGCATGGCGGAGTAGAAGTCCGCGGCCACAGCGGGCGCGGCGATCGGCAAGTCGTCGCTGACTCCGACCGCGATCTCGGCGCTCGCGGCGGTCGAGGTCAGCAGCGCGGCGAGCGCGCAGGCGAGGAGAGCTGTCGTCTTCTTCATCGTCGAGGACCCCTTGCAGTTCGGCGGAAGGACTCCTTCAGCTTTGCACGGCGGCGGCGACGGCGTCCACCAGGCGGCCCGCGCCGAAGCGCACCGGGTCGTCGGCGGGTAGCCCGGTCTCGTCAGCCGCTTCGGCGATCGCGTTGTGCGCCGCGTCGTCGTCGAGGTGGGCGGTGTTCAGCGCGACGGCCGCGACCCTCGCCGGCCGCGCAGGCAGCGAGATGCGCTCGTGCAGCTCCACGAGCTCCGCGAGGCCGGGCAGGGGATGGCCGGGGAAGCCCTCGACCTCGGTCGAGCCGGCCTTGTGGCAGAGGACGAAGAAGTGCGGGGCCGACCCGTGCACGAGCCCGAGCGTCACGCCCGAGTACGCCGGGTGCGCGAGCGAGCCCTGGCCCTCGACGAAGAGCAGCTCGCCGCCGCGCCTCGCTCCCTCGACGACGAGCCACTCGGCCGCGCCGGCGAGAAAGTCCGAGATCACGGCGTCGACGGCGATCCCCCAGCCGGCGATGGCGATGCCGGTCTGCCCGGTCGGGACGAAGACCGACTTCAGGCCGCGGCTGCGCGCCTCGAGGTCAAGCTCGACGGCGACCGTCTTCTTGCCGATCGCGCAGTCGGACCCGACCGTGAGCACGATCGTGGCCGGCACCGCCAGGTTCGCGCCGGTGGGGACGCTCAGGCCCGACGGCGGCTTGCGCAGGTCGCGGAGCTCGACCCCGTGGCGCGCCGCGAGCTCGCTCAGCTCGGGGTCGTCGCTGATGAACTCGTGCAGGCCGCTCTCGACGTCGAGGCCGTTCGCGATCGCGCTCTTCAAGAGCTCGCGCCAGGCCGGCGGGAAGCGGCCGCCCTGGGTGGCGACTCCGACGATCGCGGTCGTCGGCTCGAAGGGAACAGCGTCGTCGACGGCGCCGACGACCGGGATCCCGTCCATGGTCTGTCCCGCCCGCGTCGAGTCGAGCACGGCGACCACCGGGTGCGGCGAGTAGCGGATGACGCCACGTGCCGTCTTCCCGTAGTGGGGATCACCGCTCTTGCCCTCAGCGAGGACTAGGTACCGCTTCTGTGACTCCAAGACCTGGGGCTGCGGAGGGGGTTTGCACGCCGTCGACGAGCTGGACGCCCGGCCACGGATCGTGGGAGAGGAGAAGGTTGCCGTCGAGGTCGACGTGGTCACAGAGGCCGGCGACCTGGCAGCCGGCCGCGATCCCGAGCCCGGACTCGACCATGCAGCCGAGCATCACGCCCAGGCCGAGCGCGCGTGCCGCGTGGGCCATCCGGACGGCCTCGCGGATGCCGCCGGACTTCGCGAGCTTGATGTTGATCCCGTGCGCGCGTTCGGCGCACTCCGCGACGTCGGCCGACGTGTGACAATCCTCGTCGACGTAGATCGGAAGCGGGCTGCGCTGCTTCAGCTCCGGGCCGTCGTCGTCACCGGCGGGGAGCGGCTGCTCGCAGTACTCGACGCCGAGCTCGCGCAGCTGCGGAATCGCATCGAGGGCCTCCTCGAGCGACCAGTACTCGTTGACGTCCACCTGAAGCGGGACGTCGGTGACCCCGCGCACCGCGCGCACGCGCTCGACGTCGCTGCCGTCGCCGCCGCCGAGCTTCAGCTTCAGCCGACGGAAGCGGGGTCCGACGCGCTCGGCCCTGCGCGCCATGTCGTCCGGGTCGCCGAGCCAGATCGTCCAGCTCGTGGGCGGCCCTTCGCGCGGCAGGCCGAGCAGGCGCCAGACCGGGATCCCGAGCAGCTTTCCGCAGAGATCGTGGAGCGCAGCGTCCACGGCGGCCTTCGCGGCCTGCTCGCCCGGCCGGTCGGCCAGTCGCCGGCCGATCTCCTCGAGTGCAAACGGGTCGTCCCCCAGCGATTCCTCGGCTCGGTCGAGAAACGCGAGCGCGGACTCGGCGCTCTCGTCGTAGCGCTCGATCGGCGCGGCCTCCCCGTAGCCGGTCTGACCCTCATGCGTAATGGCCACGTGGACGACCTCGGCCTCGTCCTCCGCGCCCCGCGAGATCGTGAACGTCTCCGCGAGCGTAAGCATCGCTTTTTGGGCGATCAGCTCCACGATATTGAACTCTCCACCAAATCCGGGCTACTCTGCTCGCGCATCACCAGTCTGGGAAACTGTAGATCCACGTCGTGACGCCGGACGGCGTGACGGGGAACGTGACGCTGAGCCAGATCAACGCGGAGATCCGGGCCATGAACGCCGGCTTCAGCGGCGCCGAGGGCGGCGTCGATACCGGCTTCCGGTTCTCGCCCGCGGGCGTCGACCGCACGGTCAACGCAGAGTGGTACCTCGCAGGCCCGACGACGTCGGCCGAGCGTGCGATGAAGAAGGCGCTCAAGCAGGGCGGCGCGAACGCGCTCAACTACTACTCGACCACAGCCGGCGCGTTCCTGGGCTGGTCGTACTTCCCGAACATCGTCGACAACGGGACCTCCTACCTCGACGGCATCGTCGTCGACTGGGAGTCGATGCCGGGCACTTCGACCCGGTATGCCGGCAAGTACGACCTCGGCAAGACCGGCACGCACGAGGCCGGGCACTGGGTCAACCTCTACCACACGTTCCAGGGCGCTTGTAACAACTGGGGCGACTACGTCGACGACACGCCGGCGCAGAGCGTCGCCACGTTCGGGTGCCCGGAGGGTCAGGACACCTGCTCCGAGCCGGGTCTCGACCCGATCCACAACTACATGGACTACTCGTTCGA
>DATFQE010000148.1:0-18311 GCA_035264445.1 Gaiellaceae bacterium
GGATGTCCGCGATCACGGGAATCGGCGAGAGCCGGACGATCGACTTCAGCGCCTGTGCGTCCCTGATCTTCGGGACCGCGCAGCGGACGACCTCGCAACCCGCCGAGGCCAGGGCGGCGATCTGCGCCGTCGTAGCGGCGACGTCGTGCGTCGGCGTGAGCGTCATCGACTGGACGACGACGGGCGCGCCGCCTCCGATCGGCACGTTTCCGACGTTGATCGTGCGCTCGCTGGCCACCGAGAGGATGCTAGCGGCGCTTTGTGGCGACGATCGCTGCGGTTTCGGGCGTCGTGAGGATCTCGGTCGCGAGCAGGTCCGGATGCCCGAAGAACCACTCGCGCACCGGATCGGGCCCCGGGAGACCGGGGGTCATGTCGTCCTTGAGCAGCAGACCGCCCGGCTCCACCAGGTCGAGCGCCTGCTGTCGGGCCGGCTCTTCTTTCCAGTCGCCGCTGTCCAGGAAGACGAGCTCGAACGGGCCGCGCTGCGGGAGGAGGTCGCGCCAGTCTCCTTCGAGCAGCTCGACGTTGTCGACGCCCGCCAGCCGCTCTCGCGCAAGGGCGATCCGATCGGGGTCGCGCTCGACGGTGACGAGCGAGGCCGCGGTGGACGCTATTGCGGCAGCGCCCTCGCCGTACGCGCTTCCCAGCTCGGCGCAGCGCTTCCCCGCTGCGAGCACCGCGAGCAGCCGCTGCACCTCCGGGATCGACGAGCCTCCGCCAGTCACGGTGCGTTCGCTTCAGGCGATCGCGGCGATCGCC
This sequence comes from Gaiellaceae bacterium, assembly GCA_035264445.1. Taxonomy (GTDB): domain Bacteria; phylum Actinomycetota; class Thermoleophilia; order Gaiellales; family Gaiellaceae; genus DATFQE01. The sequence goes on from DATFQE010000148.1 coordinate 763, forward strand.
GTCAGCCTGTAGCCCTCAGTCGACGCCGCCGCCGATGTCGTTCGAGAGGCCGACGAAGAACAGGATCAACACGAGGGCGATGCCCACCGCTGACACGCGTTCGTAGATCTCCCGGCCGACGGCCCGTCCCCGTAGGCCCTCGACGAGCGAGAACGCGATGTGCCCGCCGTCCAGCGGCAGCAGCGGCAGCAGGTTCAGGATCGCGAGCGACAGCGAGATGAAGGCGAGGATCCGCAGGTAGAGCCGGATTCCGCCCTCGTCGATGACCTGGCTCGACGCGTCGACGATCCCGACCGGGCTCGAGATCTCGTCGCGGCCCTCGCCGGTGACGATGCGGCCCAGCGAGCCGCCGATCGCCTCCGTCACGCGCCAGCTCTCGCGGACGGAGAGCTCCATCGATTCGAGCGGCCCGTACCGCTTGTAGACGACGTCGGGCCGGAAACCGAAGACCCAGCGCCCATCGCTCGAGAGCTTTGTCGCCTCGGGCTCGAGCACCACGACCCTGTTGCCGCGCTTCACCGTTACCCGGATCGGCTTGCCCTTGCTGCCGCGGACCAGCTGCGAGAGCTCGTCGAAGTCCTGCGCCCGTTCGCCGTTGACCGCGACGATCACGTCGTCGGGTCGGAGCCCGGCGGCCTGCGCGGGCGAGTTGGCGTCGACGCGATCGACCTGCCGCGACGCCTCGGACGGAACGCCGACCATGTACACGACCGCGATCAGCAGGATCGCGAAGACGAGGTTCGTCCCGGGTCCGGCGAAGATGACCGCGACCTTTCGCCAGGTCCGTTGGCGCCAGTACGCATCCGGGCCAAGCGCGTCGCGAAGCTCGGTGAGCCCGCGTTCGGCAGCTTTTGCCGCCGCCGGCGAGAGCTCGGCGTCCCGGACGGCGCGCTCCAGCTCGCTCAACCGCGCGCGCGCCTCGGCCATTTCACCTTCGGACACGAGCCGCTTGATCCGCTCGATCACGCCGCCGAGCTCGGGCGCCTCGTGCCTCGCGCGCGCGAAGTGCACATCCAGGTCGGACGGCGCCGGGCGGTGCATCCCGGGAATCTTCACGTAGCCGCCCAGCGGGATCGCGCCGATCCCGTACTCGATCCCGCTCCGCTTCACCTTCACGAGCGCCGGCGGGAAACCCAGGTAGAAGCGACGCGGGCTCATGCCGACAGCTCTAGCCGCGAAGAAGTGCCCGGCCTCGTGGACGAGGATCAGGAGCGCGAGGCCGAGGATGGCGATGGAGACGTTCATTCGTTGATCATGCGTGTGCGAGAGCGCCCTGCACGATACGACGTGCCTCGGCATCCGCCTCGCTCAGCTCCGCGAGATCGTCTGCCGGCGCGCCGTCCACGGTAGCGAGCGCCTCCTCGACTACGGAGGCGATCTCGAGGAAGCCGAGACGGCCGATTCGAAAGGCCGCCACTGCGACCTCGTTGGCCGCGTTGTACGCACAGGGATACGTCCCGCCCCGCTCGCCGGCTTCGCGTGCCAGCCGAAGCAGCGGGAAGGCGTCCACGTCGGGCGACTCGAAGCGCAGCGTCACTCCGGCCGCCAGGTCGAGGGGCGGGACCCCCGTCGCCGCCCGCTCGGGGTAGGTCAGCGCGTACGAGATCGGCACCCGCATGTCGGGGTAGCCGACGTGGGCGAGCGCCGCGCCGTCGCGGAAGCGCACGAGCGCGTGGACGATCGACTGGGGATGCACGACCACCTCGATCCGGTCGTACGGCAACCCGAAGAGGAAGTGCGCCTCGATCACCTCCAGGCCCTTGTTGGCGAGCGTGGCCGAGTCGATCGTGATCTTCGGGCCCATGTTCCAGGTCGGGTGGTCGAGCGCCTGAGCGGGCGTCACGCCGGCGAGCTCCTCGCGCCGGCGCCCGCGAAAGGGCCCGCCCGACGCGGTCAGGACCAGCGAGTCGACGGTCGCGAGCTCGCGGCCCTCGAGGCACTGGAGGGCGGCGGAGTGCTCGCTGTCGACCGGAATCAGCCGACCTCCGCCCCGCTCCCGCGCTCTCAGGCAAAGCTGCCCGCCGGCGACGAGGCTCTCCTTGTTGGCGAGCGCCAGGTCGACGCCGCGCTCGAGGGCCCAGAGCGTGGCCGGCAGGCCGGCGAAGCCGACGACCGCATTCAGGACGACGTCAGGCTCGGCCCGTTCGAGTAGCTCCGTGAGGTCGCCGCCCACCTGCGTGATCGGCGCGAGGCCGGCGATCGCCTCCGAGCCGGAAGCCGCCGCTCGGAGCTCGAGCTCGGGATCATCCCTGATGATCTCGAGCGCTTGGCGCCCGATGGATCCCGTGGCGCCGAGCAGCGCGACCTTCCGCATCGGCTCAGTGTAGGCGGCCCGTCGCCTCGCTCGTGGAAGCTGGAAGGATCGCCGCTGGGGCCGCGACAGCGGCGAGCTCTGCGGCTCTTCCTCTAGGTCCGGCAAGGCGCGTAGCCGTCGAGCGCCACGCTCGCGTTCTCGAAGACGAACAGGCACACGCGCTCGCGCACGGGACGCCCGAGCCGCGCGACGAGCTTCGGGCTCGGGCGCTCGAGATCGCATTCAAGGCGGTTCCGCGGGAGCTCCTCGCATGCGCCGAGCCGGGCGCCGTACTCGCGTTCCACGAAGTCCCGCGCCCGCTCCTGCCGGCTCGGGTCGAAGACGCCCCCGGCGACCGCCACAACGCCGAGCAGGATGATCACGACGCCGGCGGCGAGCGTGATCCCGATCAACCGAAGGAGCCGCTCGCGCTCCTCGGGCGGTCGCTTCACGCGAAGCCGAAGGCGGCGATCACGTAGTAGGCCGCGACGGCCGCGAACAGATGGGCGTCCAGGCGGTCGAGCATGCCGCCGTGTGCGCCGAGCAGCCGGCCGGCGTCCTTGACCTCCGCGTCGCGCTTGAGCGCGGACTCGAACAGATCGCCGAGCGGAGCAGCGACGGCTATGACGGCCCCGAGCACGATCGAGCGATACCCGTCCACGAAGCCCGTCTCGTAGAGCGCGATCCAGGTCACGAAGATCGCCGCCGCCGAGCCCGCGACGAAGCCCTCCCATGTCTTGCCCGGCGAGATCGCCGGCGCGAGCTTGTGCCGACCGAACAGGCGGCCCGCGAAGTACGCGGCGGTGTCGTCGGCGAAGACGGCGAGCAGGACGGTGAAGACCGCGAGTTGACCGTGCTCGGGAAGCTCGCGCACCAGCACGATGTGCGCGATCCCGAGGCCGATCCAGGCCGAGGCGAGGAGCGTCGAGCCGACCGACACGGCCGTCGGGGCGCGTGTGCCGCCGATGCCCTTGAGCAGGAAGGCGACCGGCAGAGTGAGCATGAAGCCGGCCAGAGCCCACTCGGGGCCACCCATGCGGGCGCCGACGATCGCCGCGATCGCGCCGGCGAAGCCCGCAAGCGCGACCGGCCGGAGCTGCCTGAACAGGCGGAAGACCTCGTGCAGCGCGACCGAGGCGGCGAGGGCGGCCAGGATCGCCAGCCACCAGCCTCCCAGGTACACGAGCCCGAGCACCGGCGGCAAGAGCAGCACCGCGAACAGAACCCGCGAAACGAGTGGGTGCACCGGGTTACCGGCCGCCGAACCGGCGACGCCGCCCGGCGTATGCGTCGAGCGCCTCGCGCAGCTGCTCCTCGCCGAAGTCGGGCCAGGGTGTCTCGACGAAGACGAGCTCGGCGTAGGCCAGCTGCCAGAGCAGGAAGTTCGAGATCCGGAGCTCGCCCGACGTGCGGATGACCAGGTCGGGGTCGGGCAGATCGGGCGCGTAGAGATAACGCGCGAACGCTTCCTCGTCCAGCTCCGCGGGATCGGTGCCGTTTTCGAGCAGGCGCTTGACGGCCTCGACGATCTCGGCGCGGCCGCCGTAGTCGAATGCGATCCAGAGCTGCAGCCGCTCGTTGCCGGCGGTCTCCTCCTCGAGGTGCGCCATCGCAGCCTGCAACCAGGCCGGGGCGCGGTCACGCCGTCCGATGAAACGCGTCCGTACTCCCTGCGCCGCGAGATCCGGTAGCTCACGCTCGATCGTCTCACCGAAGATCTCCATCAGGTCCTCGACCTCGTCGGTGGGACGCATCCAGTTCTCGGTCGAGAACGCGTAGACCGTCAGCGACTCGATACCGAGGTCGATCGCCGCCTCGACGGTGCGTCTCAGCGCACGCGTGCCGGCCCGGTGGCCCTCGGAGGTGGAAAGGCCTTGCGCGGCGGCCCAGCGGCTGTTGCCGTCGAGGATGATCGCCACCGAGCGAGGGAGCTCGGCGGAAGGAAGCGGCACTAAACCTCCGTGATCTCTGCTTCTTTGCGCTTCAGCAGTTCGTCGATGCGATGGACGTGCTCGTCCGTCAGCTTCTGGACGCGCTCCTCGGCACGCCGCTCCTCGTCGTCGCCGACCTCGCCGTCGCGGACGAGCTCCTTGAGGTGGTGCATGACGTCGCGACGCACGTTGCGGACGGCGACCCGGCCGTCCTCGGCCAGGTGCCGGACGACCTTGACGAGATCCTTGCGACGCTCCTCCGTCAGCTGCGGGATCGGCAGCCGGATCACCTTGCCGTCGTTCGACGGCGTCAGGCCGAGGTCCGACTCCTGGATCGAGCGCTCGATCGACTTGATCGAGCTCGGGTCGAACGGCTGGACGGTGAGGAGGCGCGGCTCGGGGACGTTGATCGTCGCGAGCTGCTTGAGCGGCGTCTGCTGGCCGTAGTAGTCGACGCTGACACGGTCTAGCAGCGCAGCCGAGGCGCGCCCGGTCCGCACGGTGTTGAACTCGTTGTGCGTCGACTCGACGGATTTGTCCATCCGCCGGATCGCGTCGTTGATGAGGTCGTCGATCATTCGCTCCCTCCGCTCTTGCTCGGCGTCGAGATGATCGTCCCGACGCGCTCGCCGAGCACGACGCGCCGGATGTTGCCGTCCGCCAGGGCGAAGACGTAGATCGGCAGGCCGTTGTCCATGCAGAGCGACAGGGCCGTGGTGTCCATGACCTTGAGCCCACGCTCGATCGCCTCGAGATGGGTGAGCTCGGGCAGGAACTCCGCGTCCGGGTCGCGGCGCGGGTCGTCCTCGTAGACGCCCTGAACCTCGTGCTTGGCCATCAGGATCGCCTCGGCGCCGATCTCGAGGGCCCGTAGGGCCGCAGCCGTGTCGGTCGTGAAGAACGGGTTGCCGGTTCCCGCCGCGAAGATCACGAGCCGGCCCTTCTCGAGGTGCCGGATCGCGCGGCGGCGGATGTAGGGCTCGGCCACCTCGGACACCTCCAGGGCGGACAGGACACGCGTGTGCGCGCCCTTCTGCTCGAGAACGTCCTGGAGGGTCAGCGCGTTCAGCACGGTCGCGAGCATGCCCGCGTAGTCGGCCGTCGCCCGGTCCATGCCCTCGGCCGCAGCCGCCATCCCGCGGTAGATGTTGCCCGCGCCGACGACGATCGCAAGCTCCACCCCGCGCGACTGGATGTCGACCAGCTCGTCGGCGATCGACTCGATCGTGGCGAGATCGATGCCGTACTCGTTGGGGCCCATCAGCGCCTCGCCGGAGAGCTTCAGGAGAATCCGGCCGAACGCAGGCGCCGCGTCGGGCGTAGCGACGGCTCCTTCTGGCTCGGGAAGCGTCATCGGCTCAGCCCGCGAGCGAGAGCCGTTCGAACTCCAGCACCTCGGCGCCCGCTTCGGACAGCGCCTGTCCGACCGTCTTACCGGTGTCGTGGATCCAGGGCTGCTCCGTCAGGACCCGCGCCGCGAAGAAGCGCTTGTTCAGCATGCCGTCGACGATCTTCTCGCGCGCCTGCTCGGGCTTGGAATTGACCTCGTCCGAATTGGCATAGATCTCGCGCTCTGCCGCGACGACGTCCTCCGGCACGTCCTCGCGGCTCACCCACTGCGGGGCGGACGCGGCGATGTGCATCGCAACGAACCGGCCGAGCTCGGCGTCGCCTCCGCGCACCTGGACGAGCGTGCCCAGCTTGTTCGCGGGGGGGTGCGCATAGCCGGCGATCCGGCCGCCGTCGACGGCCTCGAAGCGCGCGGCGCCGACGATCGTGATGTTCTCGCCCAACTTCGCAACGAGGTCGACGCGCTCGTCCTCGAGCTCCGTGAGTGCGTCGACGCCTTCGGCATCCACGAGCTTCAGCGTCTTCTCTGCAAACGCCTGGAAGTCGTCGCTGTTCGCGACGAAGTCGGTTTCACAGCCCAGCGCCACGATCGTCCCCTGCGCCGCGTCGCCCGAGAGCGTGTAGCCGACCTTGCCCTCCGTCGTCTCACGGTCGGCGCGCTTGGCGGCCTGCCCGAGGCCCTTCTCGCGCAGGAGCTTCTGCGCCGCCTCGATGTCACCACCCGTGTCGACGAGCGCTCGCTTCGCGTCCATCATCCCCGCCCCGGTCAGGTCGCGGAGCTCCTTGACGAGCGTGGCGGCGATGGCGGTCATGACTGGGCCTCCTCGGTGCTCTGGGCCGCCGCGGGCTCGACGGTCTCCTCGCCCTGCGACAGCACCTCGTGCTCGGGCGCCTCGGCGACCTCGTCGGCCGCGGGCGCGGGCGCCTCGGCTACCTCGTCCGCCGCGGGCTCGGGGGCAGGCTCCGGTGCCTCGTCGGCCGCGGCGCCGTTTCCGTTGGGGCTCGGGCGCGCGAACTCCTCGGCCGTGACGGCCGACTGGCCGGCGGCGATCCCGTCGGCGATCGCGCGGATGACGAGCGAGCACGAGCGGATCGCGTCGTCGTTGCCCGGGATCACGAAGTCGGCCTCGTCGGGATCGCAGTTCGTGTCGACGAGGGCGACGACCGGAAGACCGAGCCGGCGCGCCTCGCGGACGGCCAGCTGCTCCTTGCGCAGGTCGACGATGAACACGGCGTCCGGCTGCTTGCGCATGTCGGCAACGCCGCCGAGGTTCGCCTCCAGCTTCTCCAGCTCGCTCAGCATCGTGATCCGCTCCTTCGCGGGGAGCAGCTCGATCTGGCCCTCGTCCTTGAGCCGGCGCAGCTCGTGCAGCCGCTCGATGCGGCTCGAGATCGTGCGCCAGTTCGTCAGCAGCCCGCCCAGCCAGCGGTGGTTGACGTAGGGCATCTTTACGCGCGCCGCCTGTTCGGCGATCGCGTCCTGGCTCTGTTTCTTCGTGCCCACGAACAGGATCGATCCACCGCGGCTGGCGATGTTGCGGGCGAACTCGTGGGCGGCCTCGAGCAGGTCGAGCGTCTGCTGGAGGTCGATGATGTAGATGCCGCCGCGCTCCGTGAAGATGAAGCGCTTCATCTTCGGGTTCCAGCGGCGGGTCTGGTGGCCGAAATGGACTCCCGCCTCCAGAAGCTCTCGCATGCTTACGACCGGCATTGCGGCCCCTTTCTCGGTTGACGGTACTTCAGCCGGCGAGGAGCAAGTGGAACCGACCGTCAACGGCCGGCACCGTCCACCCATCCGTTCGCCGGGGAGGGAACAGGAGCGCCCAGTCTAGCGGCTCAATGTGTCCAGGAAGCCCGCGAGGTCGTCCGGAAGCGGCGACTCCGTCTCGATCCGCCCGCCGGTGATCGGATGTGGGAACGCGAGCTCGGTCGCGTGCAGGAACTGGCGTGGCAGGCCCGCCTCGGGCACGCCGTAGAGCGGGTCGCCGACGACGGGGAGGTCGATCGCGGCCAGGTGGACGCGGATCTGGTGCGTGCGGCCCGTCTCGAGCCGGACGCGGAGGAGCGCGTGCTGGTCGTAGAGCCGCTCGACCTCGAAGTGCGTGACGGCGTCGCGCGGCGTGTCGGTGTCGAGTGAGTGCCGCATCGGGTCGCTTCGGTCGCGACCGATCGGCGCGTCGATGCGACCGCGGCGCGACCGCGGCCGCCCGCGGACGAGCGCGAGGTAGATGCGCTCGAGCTCGCGGCCGGCGACCTGCTCTTTCAGCCGCTCGTAGGCCTCCTGCGAGCGTGCGACGACGATGAGCCCCGACGTGTCCCGGTCGAGCCGGTGCACGATCCCGGGGCGGTCGCCCTCCCCGCCCTCGGCGCCGAGCTCCAGCAACCCGTGGACGAGCGTGCCCACCTGGTGCCCGGGCGCGGGATGCACCACGAGTCCGGCCGGCTTGTCGACGACGAGCAGGTGGTCGTCCTCGTACGCGATGCGGACGTCCATCGCCTCTGGCTCGAGCATCGGCTGAATGCGCTCGGCGGCCTCCACCTCGACTTCCTCCCCGCCGGCGAGCCGGAAGCTCTTCGCACGGCGCACCCCGTCGACGCTGATCGCCCCCGCCGCAAGCAGGCGTTCGGCCTCGGCACGCGACTCGATCTCCGGGAGACCGGCGAGAAAGCGGTCGAGCCTCAGCCCGGCGGCGTCGTCAGGAACGCGCAGCCGGAGCGTCGGTGATCGGGTGCGGTCGTCCGGGCTTGCGCCGGTCGGCCGCGAGCAGGGCCACGAGCAGGATCACGACGCCCGAGACGATGAAGGCGTCCGCGAGGTTGAAAGCGGGCCAGAAGCCGAGGTCGATGAAGTCCGTGACGTGCCCGAGCCGCACGCGGTCGATCAAGTTCGAAGCGCTGCCGCCGATCAGCAGGCCCAGCGCGACGGGAAGGACCGGGTGCCTCGCGCCGGCACGGGCAAAGAACCAGAGCATCCACCCCACCGCGATCGCGGTCAGTACCGTGACGACCGGGGTCGCGCTCGCGAACAGCCCGAACGCGATGCCCGAGTTCTGCACGTGGTGGATCGTGAGCGGCCCCGCGACGTGGACCTCGTCGTCGAGGGCGAGCTGGCTGGTCACGAGCTGCTTCGTCAGCTGGTCGGCGACGATCGCCGCGACCGCGACCGAGAGCAGGCCGAGCCACTGGGACGTGCGCGCCCTGAGCGGTCGGTGCGCCGCCGAGATCGGTTCCAGCCCGTTCGTCGACGAGCCGACGCGGATCTCCGGTCTAGCCGGCGACTCGTTCAACGTCTCTCCGCGAGGCGCTTGCAGTCGATGCAGAGCGTGACCCAGGGCATCGCCTCGAGCCGTTCGCGCTGGATCGGCTTCCCACAGTTCTCGCAGATGCCGAAGGTGCCGTCTTCGATCCGCTTGAGCGCGCCGTCGAGGTGCGCGAGATGCTCGGCCTCGGCGCCCTCGAGCGTCGAGTCGAGCTCCCGGTCGTACGTGTACGTCGCGATGTCGGCCAGGTGGTTGTCGAGACCGCCCGCGAGCTCGCGCTGCTCGTCCTCGGTCGTCGCGCGGTTCTCTTCGTGCAGGTACGAGATCGCCTTTCGCGTCCGATCGCGCTCCTCGAGGAGACGGGTCTTGAAGAAGTCGACGTCGATTGTGCTCATGCGCGCGCTTCCTTTCTCCCGACCGCTTCGAGACGACGGTCGATCTCGTCGGGCGCGATTCCCGCCAGCTCGACGAGCTTGTCGCGAGCGCCGTGTCCCGAAACCACCGAGATCGTACGCGCTGGCACGCCGAGGGCGTCCGCGAGCAGCCTCACGACGGCGGCGTTCGCGCGGCCGTCCTCGGGCGGCGCCGAGACCCGGATCTTCCAGGCCGCGCCGTGCCGGCCGACGACCGCGCTCGATCGCGCACCCGGCGAGACGCGGAGAGCAAGACGAGTCGTCACGGCGGGAGTCTAGCCCCGGTTTACGCGGCTTCCACAGCCGGATCGGCGTCGCCGATCACGTCGAGGGCGCCCTCGAGCTGGTGATTCCCACTACCGGAGTCTTTCGAGGACCGAGTTGACAATCCTGGCCCCGAGGATCAGCGCGAAGACGCCCACGATCGGCGACAGGTCGAGCGGCCCGAACGGCGGCAGGAAGCGCCGGAAGACGCGCAGGTACGGCTCGCAGACGTCGTACAGGAAGCGCTGAATCCGGTTCAGCGTCGGCGAGTAGGGCAGCCGGACCCAGCTCGTGAGGATGTAGGCGAAAATGATCAGGACGTAGACGCCCGTGAACACCGAGATAAAGCTCTGGATGCTCGAGATGGCGTCTGCGAGCACGAGGGACCCGCCGCTCATAACGCCCATCATCGCGTGTTCGGTAGTCGCAAGCCGGTTCCTCTCCTCGGAAATCCGCACAGACGTCCTGGGGCGAGAGCGATCCCCCGCCGGAGGCGAGCTTGCCTCGCCGTGAGGCTCACTGAGGCGCGTCTTGCCTGATGCCTAAGAAGGGGGCCCACGGGGGAAACATGGTTTCCCCCGTGCGGTTAGGCCTGGTTGAAGAAGCCGCCGCGCTCGAGCAGCCGCGCGCGCTCCTCGGCGGAGACCTCGACGTTCCTCGGCGTGAGCAGAAAGACCTTGTCGGCGACGCGCTGCATGCCGCCGTCGAGCGCGTAGCTGAGCCCGCTGGCGAAATCGATCAGCCGCTTCGACAGGTCCTGGTCGGTTCCCTGAAGATTGAGGATCACCGGCGTGCCGTCCTTGAAGCGGTCGGCGATCTGCTGGGCGTCGTTGAAGCTTCGCGGGACGACCAGATGCACTCGCACGGACGGGCTAGGGACGGTCGCGAGCTGGGGACGCGGAGCCGACGTCCGCTCGCGTCGCGTCATGGCGGTGGTGGCGCGCTCGTCGCTTTCCGGATCGGTCCAGTCGTCGAGGTCGCGCTCGGAGCGGCGCCGCGAAGACAGTCGCCGCACGTTCGGCCGCTCGCGATAGCTCCGCTCGAGCTCCTCCTCGGTGGCGTAGCCGTCTTCGTCCCAGCCCTCGTCCTCCTCGGCGATCCCGAAGTAGACGAGCGTGCGATTCCAGACGTCGGCAAAACCCATGGTTGCAGGATATTAATCGCGGAAGAGGCTCGATCCCAGACGCACCAGCGTCGCCCCTTCTTCGACGGCGACGCGCCAGTCCTGCGAGGTCGAGCACGGAGGAAACCATGTTTCCCCCGTGAGCCCCCTTCTTTGCAGGTTCTTCTGAATGTCATCCGCGCCGGCCAAGCCGGCCCTTTTCGAACCCGGCGCCCTCGAACAGCGCGCTTCCGAGCCTGACGAACGTCGCCCCCTCCTCGACCGCCACCCGCCAGTCCTGCGAGGTGCCCATCGAGAGCTCCTTCAGGCCGTGCGCTTCCGCCAGCTCGCGGAGGCGACGGAAGTACGGACGCGAGGCCTCCGGGTCGTCCGTCTCGGGCGGCATCGTCATCAGGCCGCGCACGTCCGGATACAGCTCGAGGTAGCGCGGGAGCTCGGCGGGCGCGATCCCGGACTTCGACTCCTCGTCCGACAGGTTCACCTCGATGAGGGCCGGGATCTCGAGCCGCTTCGCCGCCGACTCGGAGGCGAGCGAGTGGCAGAGCTCGCAGATCGCGTTCACGGTCTTGGCCTTGCGGCTCTGGAGGTGGCCGATGAAGTGCCAGCGGAATGCGTCGCCGTAGCGCGCATGCTTGGCCTCCAGGTCCTGGGCCCGGTTCTCGCCGACGACGTCGACGCCTGCCTCGGCCAGGACGGCCAGCTCGTCGAGCGAGAGGTACTTCGTCGCGGCCACGACGGTCACCCCGGTCGCGCGCGCTTCGTCGTAGCGCGCGCGAACGCCCTCAGCCGACAACACCGATCACGCCCTGGCGGCCGGTGACGCCCTCGTCGCGGCGATGGGAGAAGAACAGCTCGGGGTGGCACGAGGTACAGACGTCCGTCCGCTCGACTTCCTGGACGCCGGCGGCTTGGAGCGTCCGCTCCACCGCGGTCCAGAGATCGAGCTTGCGGCCGCGGACGAGATCGGCGTCGAAGAGCGCGGCCACCTCGCGGCCGATCTCGTAGCAGCACGGCCCGATCGCCGGCCCGATCGCGGCCGCGGGCCGGCCGCCGAGCGCCTCGACGCCGCTCGCGATCACGCCGTCCGCGAGGCCGCGCCAGCCGACGTGCAGGATCGCAAGTCCCGGGGTGTCGCCGTTCGTCCGTACGAGCGCGACCGGCACGCAATCCGCGGTCATCGCGAGCATCGGCACGCCCGCCTTGTCCGTCCAGAGCCCGTCCGCGCGCTCGTGCCGATCGCCGGCGGAGGCACGCCGCACCGTCGTCCCGTGAACCTGCCTGTTCAGCGCCAGCAGCGCCGGGTCGGCGTCGATTTCGGCGCAGAGGCGCCGCCGGTTCTCCTCGACGTTCGCCGGCTCGTCCTTCGTCAGCAGCCCGAGGTTGAGCGACGCGTATGCGCCCTCGCTGACCCCGCCCTCGCGGGTCGAGAAGGCGACGCGGTACGGACCGGGGGCTTCCCAACGGAAGATCACGGCGACGCGATCAGCTCCCGCGCCGCCTCGAGCTCCGACTCGCGGCCGTCGAGCTCGCCGTTCAGCTTCCGGCGCCGCACCTCGGCGAGGACCTCCCCCACGCGTGGCGACTCCGCGAGCCCGAGCGCGGCGACGTCGTTACCCGTGATCTCGAGCCGTACGTCTCGCAGCCTGGCGAAGTAGTCCTCGAGCGCGGGGAGGTCGGCCAGGGCGAGCGCAAACAGCGGCGCGTCGGGCGCGTACGGCTCCGCGAGCGCGACGACCTCGGCGGGATCCGCCCCGCGATCGCGGAGCCGCTCGACCAGGCGAGGCGCGACAGTGATGGCGGCGGCGACCCGCTCTGCATCTCGGCGGCGGACCTTGAGCCGTTCGAGCCAGTCGTAGAGCTCGTCCGGGGGCAGCTTCCGCGCGAGCGCGAGCAGGCCGAGCCGCCAGGCGGGGACCTCGACGCCGTGCTCCTCGGCGAGCGCGACCAACCGGTCGAAGAGTGCGACGGCCTCCTCGTCGGCGGCCAGGTGGGGGTGGATCGCGCGGTCGGCGCCGAGCTCGGCCAGGCGAAGGATCGAATGGCGCACGTCGCCCTCGGAGAGGAGCAGGACGAGCTCGTCGCGGAGCCGCGCCGAGGAGAGGTCGCCGACGAGCCCCATCTCGATCGTGCTCCGGGCGAGCCGGGCGGTGTGCTCGTCCATCCGGAAGCCGTAGCGGTTCTCGTACCGGATCGCCCGGAAGATCCGGGTCGGATCGTCGATGAAGGAGAGGTTGTGCAGGACACGGATGACGCCGGCCTCGAGATCTGCCCGGCCGCCGAAGGGGTCGACGAGGCGTCCGAGGTCGTCGCCCTTGAGCGAGACCGCCATCGCGTTGATCGTGAAGTCGCGGCGGAAGAGGTCCTCGCGGATCGTCGCGTGCTCGACCGTCGGGAGCGCGGCCGGCGCGTCGTAGAACTCGGTCCGCGTAGTGACGACGTCGATCCGGCCGCCGTCGCCGTAGAGCACGACGGCAGTACCGAACTTGGCGTGCGGACGGACACGGCCGTCGAGCGCCTCGGCGAGCGCCTTCGCGAACTCGATCGCGTCGCCCTCGACGGCGATGTCCACGTCGAAGCCCTGTTCGCCGAGCAGGATGTCGCGGACCGTCCCGCCGACGAGGTACACGCCTTCGTAGCCCTCCCCGATCGCGGCGATCGCCTCGAACGCGGACGAGAGCTCCTCGAGGGCCTCGAGCTCGCCGAGCAGGTTCGGGCCCAGCTCCTCCTCGCGCTCCTCGCGGGCACCGAGAGCGGCGAGCACGTCGCTCCTGGTGACGACGCCGACGACCCGGTCGCCCTCCAGCACGGCGACGCGGCCCTCCAGCTCGACGAGGCGCTGCACCTCGGCGAGCGGGGTCGCGGGGTCGCACCGCGCGACCCGCGAGCTCATGATCCCCTTCACCGGCGCATGCGAGAGCCCGTGGCCGATCGCCTTGTCGAGATCCTCCCGGGCGACCGAGCCGACGAGACCGCCCTGGTCGAGCACCAGAATCCCGCTCTGCCCGTACCGCTGGCACATCACCATCGCGTGCGCCACCGTGTCGTCGGGGCCGACGGTTCGCACCGGCTTCGACATCACCTCGCCGGCGGTGACCGGGACCGCGGTGGCCCGAAGGCCCTCCTCCAGCCGGGCCCGCGCGTCGCGGAGGTCGCCGCGGTGGACGGCCGACGCCGCCTGCGCGTGGCCGCCGCCGCCGAGGGCGCGCGCGAGCGTCGCGGCGTCCAGCTCGGGCGTGCGGCTGCGGACGACGGCGAAGACGCGCTCGTCGGTCTCCACGAGCACGACGAGCGCGCGGCAATCGGTCAGGTCGACGATCTTGTGCGCGAGGTTGGAGATGCCGTCGACGTGCGTGGGCCACTCCAACGCCGCGACCAGGACTTCGATCCCGGCCGCATCGACGCTCTCGAGCCGGTCGAGCAGGGCCGAGAGCAGCTCGCGCTCGGAGTCACCGAGCGGCGTGTGCAGGTAGCTCGCGATCAGGTCCTGGCGGGCGCCGTGCCGCAGGCACCACCCGAGCGCCTCGGCGTCGCGCTGAGTGGCGCTCAGGTAGGTCAGCGAGCCGGTGTCCTCGTGGATTCCGAGCGCGAACGCGGTCGCCTCCACCTCGCTCACCGGGAGCTCGCGCTCCGCGAGGATGCCGACGAGCGTCGTCGTGAGCGCGCCGTCCTCGGACACGACCGCGCTCGTCTGCGGGACCCAGTCCGGAACCTCGCTGCCCGCGTGGTGGTCGAAGACGACCTTCTCGACGTCCGGATCGAGCGCGACCGGCTCCAGCTCGTTGAGCCGCGACGCATGGATCGTCTCGACGACGATCAGCCGGCGGATCGCGTCCAGCTCGAGCCGCGAGGCCTCCACGAGCTCGAGCTCGTCTGCGTGTAGCCGCGAGAACTCACGGACGTTGCGGTTCAGCGAGCCCGAGAGGCACACGACGGCGTCCGGATAGAGCCGGCGCGCGGCCAGCATCGACGCGAACGCGTCGAAGTCCGTGTTCCCATGCGTCGCGATGACGCTCGCAGCCTTCACCACGTCTGATTCTGCCCGCCTTTTCGGGTGCCAGGCACCGCCACGGAACTGCAACAACCTTTCAACCGGGACATGGCTCGCGCCGGGCCGAGGTCGCTCGCCAAGCGCTTCGGCGGTGCCAGGCACCGTAAAAAAGCGTCACGACGGGCGCGGGCGCCGCCCGCTCAGAGGAGCGCCACGGCCTCGATTTCGACCTTCGCGCCCGAGGGGAGCGCCGCGACCTCGACCGTCGCGCGGGCCGGCGGCGTGTCGCCCGTATGACGAGCGTAGACCTCGTTCATCGCCTGGAAGTCGCCGAAGTCGGCGAGGAAGACCGTGGTCTTGACGAGCCGACCGAGCCCGCTGCCCGCCTCTTCGAGGATCGCACCGAGGTTTCGAAACACCTGCTCCGTCTGCTCCGCGATCCCGCCGGCGACCTCGCTCTCCCCCGCGCGCAGCCCGATCTGCCCGGAGACGAACACGAATCCGCCCGCCTTGATCGCCTGCGAGTACGGTGCGCCCTGGAACGGCGCAGGCGCGTTCGCCGTGCGAACCGCCGACTTGTCAGCCATCTACGCGTCCTTTCGTCGTGAGGCCTGGGCGAGCGCCACGCCCAGCGCCTTGAAGATCGCCTCGAGCACGTGGCGCGCGTCGTCGCCGTGCAGGAGGCGAACGTGCAGCGTCAGCCCCGCTCCCTCCGCGAGCTCGTGCAGGAAGCGCGAGAGCAGGTCACTGCCGAGCCCTCCGACGCCGGCGTCGGAGAGGTCGACGTTCGACACGACGAGCGCGCGGCCGGAGGCCTCGACGGTCACGTGTGCGAGCGCTTCGTCGGCCGGCAGCGTCGCCGACCCGTGGCCGCGGACGTTTCCCTGGAGGAGCTTCGTGAGCGCCTCGCCGAGCGCCGCACCGGCCGCGGCAACCTCGGCGTCCGCGCCCGTCGGCGCGAGCTCCAGCTGAAGAGCGAAGCCCGCGTGCTCGGCCAGGACGCCGATCAGGTGGTCGAGGACCGGGAGCCCGGTCAGGACTTGCGTCTCCCGGTCTCCGCCGCGGGAGACCCGCACGCGGTGCTTCGCCGCAGCGTCCATAGCCCGAACGAGGGTATCGAAGCCGCTCGCGGTGGCCGACCAGTGACTCGGGATGCGGCTCCAGTGCTTGTCTTGCCGTCGTTTCGCGCCGATCGTGGCGCTGCTCGCCGCGCTCGCGTTCGCGCCCGCGGCCCAGGCGGCGACCTCGGTGGTCGGCTACGACTCCGAGGCGCAGCTGCACGCAGCCGTGCGCGCCTCCGGTGGCCGCGTCGTCCGCACGCTTCCGAGCCTGCACGTCGCCGAGGTCGAGGCGCGTCGGTCCGCGCTGCTGTCGCATGCGGGGATCGCCTACGTCGAGACCGTCTCGCGCCGCGTATCCGCCGCCGAGCCGGCTCTCGCCCCTTCGACGTCCTCGACCGCGCCGTTCGCGAATGCGCCGTTCGAGTGGCAGTGGGCCGCGACCCGCGCGAACGCCGTCCCGGCGTCCATCCTCCGTGCCGCCCGCGCGATCACGATCGCCGTCGTGGACACCGGCGCGGACCTCAGCGCTCCCGATCTCCGCTCGAAGGCGCCCGAGTCGTACAGCGTCGTGAACGGGACGACGAACGTGCGCGACCGAAACGGCCACGGCACGTTCGTGTCCTCGATCGCGGCCGGGTCGGTCTCGAACGGCGAGGGCATCGCAGGCTTCGCCGGCGACGCTCGTCTCCTCGCCGTGCAGGCCGGCGGCCCCGACGGCTCCTTCACCGACGTCGACGAGGCGGCCGCCATCGTCTACGCGGTCGACCACGGCGCCAGAATCGTCAACCTCAGCCTCGGCGGCTCGGAGACCTCGGCCACGGAGCGACGCGCCGTCGAGTACGCCGCGGCGCACGGCGTCCTGCTCGTCGCCGCGGCGGGGAACGAGTACGAGAACGGGAACCCACTCGAGTACCCGGCCGCGCTGCTCCAGCCGCCGGGCTCGCAGGGCCTGGGCGGCGTCGGCCTCTCGGTCGGCGCGTCGACGCAACGAGGCACGCGCGCCCCGTTCTCGAACACCGGCTCGCACCTCTCGCTCGCCGCGCCGGGCGAGGAGGTCCTCGGCGCGCTGTCGTCCTTGTCGCAGCCGTCCTACTACCCGCGCTTTGCGCTCCCCGGCGCCGGCTCGGGCCTGTACGGCTACGCGAGCGGGACGTCGTTCTCGGCGCCGCAGGTGGCCGGCGCGGCCGCGCTGGTATGGGCCGCCAAGCCGACCGCGACCGCGACCGAGGTCGCGCAGATCCTGAAGCAGACGGCCTCGGGCCGCGGCGCGTGGAGCCCCGCCCTCGGCTACGGCGTGATCGACGTTGCGGCGGCCGTCGCCACGGCGCTCGGGACCGCCGCTCCGGGCGAGCTTCCTGCCCTTCGCGCCCGTGCAGCGCTCAGGATGAAGCTCCTCGGCTCGAAGCGCACGGTCACGATCTCGGCCCGACTGAGCTCGCTCATGCCGGCCATCTCACCCGCCCGCCGGGTCGTACGGCTCCAGGCGAGGCACGGCGCCCGCTGGCGCACGATTGCGACGGCGCGGACGGACGCGTCGGGCCGCGTGCGCTGGGCCGTCTACGCGCGGGTGCATCGTCAGCTCCGTGCGCGCTACCTCGGCGCGCCCGACCTGACGTCCGCCAGCAGCCGGTTCATGCGCCTTCCCCGTCGTCACCGGCCGGCCGCCCGGAAGCTCGCCGGCCACGGGCACCACAGCTAGCTAGCTCAGCTGAACCGAGCCGTCCTCGCGCAACGTCCAGTGGGGGTTGTGGGCGACCTCCCACGGATGCCCGTCGGGGTCGATGAAGACGCCCGAGTAGCCGCCCCAGAACGTCGCTGCGCCCGGGCGTCCGATCGTCGCGCCGGCCGCTTCGGCCTCGGCGATCA
>DATFQE010000149.1:0-6420 GCA_035264445.1 Gaiellaceae bacterium
CCTCGGCACCGCGCTTGCGAGCGCGCGGGAGGCCATGACGCGCGTTCTGGTCGACAATCTGCTGGCGTTCGAGCGGCGCCACGCGCCGCGGAACGTCGTGTCCTAGCCGGCCAAACGGCCTACTGATCGTCTCGCGGAGGCGGCGGTTCCCCGACGTCCTCAGCGAGGTCATCGCGCTCGGCCGCTTCCTCGTGGCGGAGCTGCTCGTACTTGGTTTCGGGCTCTTCCTGGCTTTCGCGCTCACGCTCCAGCCGTTCGGGATCGCCGGTCGGTGCGTCGGGCATCCGCTCTTCGGGCGAGGGGTAACGCTCTTTGTCCATGCCGGCGGGGTACCCCACCCGTCTGTCCTTGAACCACGCGGGCGTCGTGTCCCAGCGGCGATACCCTGTCCCGGCACGGCCCCGTAGCTCAGTGGATAGAGCGGCAGACTTCGAATCTGCGTGCGATGGTTCGACTCCATCCGGGGCCATTCGCCCGATCCACGCCGAGTGACGAGCTCACGTTCGGTGACGTTACGTCTCAGGCGTGTCGAAGCTCGTCGATCGTCGCCGTGGGGACGATCCCTTCCACCTGGCGTGCGAGGGCGGCGTCCAGGGTGACGAATGCGTCCGCTTGCAGCCTGGTGAGCGCGACGTACTCGGCGTCGTAGGTGGAGGCCCAGCCGAGCCGGTCGGCCACCTCCCACGCGTTCCGTCGCAGCACCGCGTCGCCCAGGAGCCTGATGCGCATCCGCCCGATGTCGGCAAGACGATCGCGTGCCACGTCGGCGGGCAGCTCGCCTCGCTGCACGGCCTCGTGCAGCGCCGAGAGCGTCTGCGAGCGCAGCAGCGTCGGTGCCAGCAACTCGTGCTCGGCCGGGACCTCGATGCGCTCGCTCGCGAGCTGCAGGACGACGCCGCAGTCGACGACGAACCTGGTCACGCTGCCGGAGGTTAACGGACTGATCCACCGGCGAGCTCTTGCCGATATCTAGTTCGTGGCCACCATCGACTGGGACTCGTTCGACCTCGACCATCTAGCCGCCGCGGTGCGCGACCAGGGTCCGGGGCCGGATGCAGAGCGCATGATCTGGGCGTTCGAGGAGGCTCTTCGCGTCGCCCGCGTCGATCCCGAGCTGCTGCCGTACCTGCTTGCCGCTTTGACATGCCTGCTCGCTCGCGTCGAAGATTGCTCGCCGCGGGACGTCCTCGAGGCGTTCTTCCGCCGTTCAATCCCCGACGACGAGTGGCGTGGTCGCTACCTGCCGCTGTTCGGCTGATCGGCCCGAGAAATGCAGAAGGCCGGGTGCGCGGCCCGGCCTCCGTGCTACCGCAATCGTGCCGGTCTAGGCGCCGCGACCGTAGTAGCCGCCGAGCTCGGACCGGTACGCGTCGTCCCTATAGGTTTCCTCGTCGAACTCAGGCGCGTTCTTGATCTCGTCCTTCGTGAGCCTGACGAAGATCGTCTCGGAGTCGGAATCGACCCGCTCGATCACGCCTGCCGGCAGCATGACCTTCTTCCCGAAGATCCACGGGCCGGTGTCGACGACGATGTAGCTGCCGCCGACCTCGTTGGTCGCCTCATCGACCTTCCCGATCCCGCCGTCGGTCGCTTCGACGGAGTAACCGGTGAGGTCGGTCGTGCCCCACGTCTGCTCGCGGTACGTCCAGATTTCTGCCGTAGTCATCCAGCCTCCTCGCGTCGTTTGCAGGCCTGGGCTACCCCGATCCACCCGACCCAAACCGGGCCTACGGATCGCAAGCCCCGCGGCCGGTCAACGCCGCCCGCGGCGGCGAATATCCTGTCTCTACGCGGGCGTGGCGGAACTGGCAGACGCGGCGGGTTTAGGTCCCGTTGGGGCTAGCGCCCCTTGGAGGTTCGAGTCCTCTCGCCCGCACCTAGAACGGCCGACGGTACGACCACAGGCGGTGGGCCCTCACGTCGTCGTGGCCGTTGCCGGTCGGGATCACCAGCTCGAAGCGCGCTCCCGTAGGTGACGCCGGCTCGTAGACCAGCTCGCCGCTATGCGCATTTGCATATGAGCGCGCGATTGCGAGGCCGAGCCCGGTGCCAAGTCCGCGTTCCTGCGCCCTCTCGCTCCGCGTGAAGCGCTCGAACAGGTCTGGTACGAACTCGGCCGGGACGCCGCCGCCGCGGTCCTCGACGGCCAGCCTGAAATGCCGGTCGCGCTGCTCGGCGCGGACGATTACCGGCGGCTCGCCGTAGCGGAGCGCGTTCGCGACGAGGTTCGAGAGGATCCGGTCGAACGCGGACGGGTCGACGGCGGCCTCCAGGTCGTCGGCCACTTCGACGCGGACGTCGTCGGCGCGCTCTCCTGCGGTCGAGCGGACGAGCTCCTCGACCCGCTCTCTGACCGGCAGAACCTCGGGATCGATCGAGATCGCCTCCGCGTCCAACCGTGAGAGGTCGAGCAGCTGCTCGACCAGCGTGCCGAGCCTGCGGCCCTGGTCGCTGAGCATCTCGCGGAGGAGGACGCGCTGATCCTCGTCCAGGCGGTCGCCGCGGAGGGAGAGCGTCTGGATGACCCCGTTGATGCTCGTCACGGGCGTGCGCAGCTCGTGCGCCGCCAGCGAGATGAAGTTCGATTTCAGCTCGTCCGCCCGCTCGAGCGCGAGGCGGGCCTCCCGCTCCTGCGCGTACAGCCGCGCCCGGTCGAGGGCCAGGCCCGTGAGTGCGCCCAGCGTCTGCAGGAGTCGCAGCTCCTCGCCGCCGAAGTACGGCGCGTACGGGCTGGTCCAGACGACGAGCCTCCCGAACGCGGTCGGTAGCTCGACGATCGTCTCGGCGTCCTCGCCGCTTCGCTCGAGCAGCTCCTCGGAAGCGCCGTGCGCGCCGATCACGCGGCCCGCCGGGTCGAGCAGCGCAACGCCGCGGGCGCCGACGATCCTTGCCATCGGCTCTGCGACCTGCTCAGCGACCTGCTCCTCAGAAGCTGCGCCCATCAGGCTCGCGATCGCCGCCTCGAGACGCTGGTTCTCGGGCCTTCGCCAGGCGAGACGCAGCGCCGGTGGCGGCGCGAGGCCGACGAGAAAGCCGAGCGCGCTGAGGGTCGCAAGCAGGGTGCCTGCCAGCGCGATGCCCGAGTCCTGGTCGGGCGCGACCGCTGCGAGCACCAGCGCGGCCGTGATCGCGGTCGCCGCCGCCGCGAGCACCTGCAGCCGCCGGCGCGCGACGCTCGGAGCCGCGCGGGCGCCGCGCCAGAGCCTCACGGCCACGACCACCGAGAGCGCGATCCAGTGGAAGAGGAACGCGACGAGGTAGACGAGGAACCCGGTAGACCGCGGCTCGCCCTCGGCCGGGACCGCGGGCAGGACGAACGTCCACACGAGCAGCGTGACGGTCATCAGTCCGAGCAGCCGCTCGAGACGGCGGGTCGGCGGCTGGAACGACGTCGTGAAGCGGTAGAGGAGGTACGGGAAGAGCACGAGCGCCGCGATGAGCGCCCGCTGGAGGAAGGTCTCGACCGGTTGGTCGGGCGTCTCGTCGAGCAGCGGGGCGACGTCGACGACGAGCGCGAGCGTTCCGAAGGTCAGCGCAGCCCAGAGGCCCGCGCGGCCGCGGCCGAGGCGCCACTGGCGGAGCGCGACCAGTCCGACCACGGTGAACAGCACCAGGTTGACGTAGCCGCCGTACTCAACAACCTGCTGCAACGCGCTCCTTTTCCTTCGACCGGGCCGAACTGTACGCGCTTCACATCCGAGTCGAGCCCGAGCGTTGTTCCTCGCCCGGGGAACCCCGTAGCCCGAAGGGGTTCTGGTTGAATGGGCCGGGTGGAGACGCAGGTCGAGGAGCTGGGCGGCGACCGCGTTCGCCTGAGCGTCGAGGTGCCGAGCGCCGAGGTCAGGCACGCCGTGGAGCATGCGGCGTCGGACCTGGCCGGCACCCTGAAGATCCCGGGCTTCCGGAAGGGCAAGGTGCCTATGCCGGTGCTGATCTCGCGCGTCGGCAAGGAGCGCCTGATGAGCGAGGCCGTGGACAGCCACATCGGTGGATGGTTCTGGAACGCCGCGGCAGGCTCGAACATCCGCCCGGTCACGCAGCCCGAGTACGAGTACGAGCTTCCGAGCTCGAGTGACGACAGCTTCGCGTTCACCGCCGAGGTGGGCGTGCAGCCGAAGGCCGACCCGGCCGACTGGACGACCCTCGAGGTGCCGGCCGAGGAGCCCGACGTTCCGGCCGAGCTCGTCGACCACGAGCTCGAGGCGCTGCGGAGCTCCGTCGCCGAGCTCGTTCCGGTCGAGGGTCGAGGCGCCAACGAAGGCGACGCGCTGGTGATCGACGCGGACGTCGACGGCTCCGGCGGCGAGGCGCAGCGCGATCTCGTCGTCACCCTCGGCGCGGGGCGCCTGCTTCCGGACCTCGAGGCCGGGATCGCCGGGATGACCGTCGGCGAGACGAAGGAAATCGAGTACGCGCTCCCCGAGGGGGAGACGAAGACGGCGCGCGTGACCGTCAAGGAGCTCAAGGAACCGGTGCTGCCGCCGCTCGACGACGAGCTGGCGCGCGCCGCGAGCGAGTTCGACACGCTCGAGGAGCTGCGTGGGGAGATCGAAGGGCGCCTCCGCGAGCAGATCGAGGAGGAGCTCGAAGGCGCCTTCCGAGGCGCCGCGGTCGACGCGCTCGTCGACAGTTCGGGCGTCGAGGTGTCCGACGCGCTCGTCGAGGCCCGGGCGGGCAACCTGATCCGCGCGTTCCTCAACCAGCTCGAGCGACGCGGAATCTCGCTCGAGACCTACCTCGCCCTGAGCGGCGAGACGGCCGAGGAGATCCAGCAGCGCATGCTCGAGGATGCGCGGCGCTCCCTCGGCCGCGAGCTGGTGCTCGAGGCGGTCGCCGAGCAGCTGGGGATCGAAGTCTCGGACGAGGAGCTGCGCGCGTTCATCCGCGAGCAGGCCGAGCTCGCCGACGAGGACGATCCCGACGAGGTCGTGGAGCAGGTGTGGCACAGCGGCCGGCACGAGACCCTGCGCACCGATCTGCGCCTGCGCGCCGCGCTCGACCGCGTCGCCAGCGAGGTCAAGAGGATTTCGCCCGAGCTCGCGAGCGCCCGCGAGAAGCTGTGGACGCCAGGGCAGGAGAAGCCCGAAGGCGCTTCGAAGTTGTGGACCCCCGGCGAGAAGGAGCCTGCATGAGACAGCCGTACGAGCCCCGAATGAGCCCGATGATCCCGATGGTGATCGAGCAGACTTCGCGCGGGGAGCGAGCGTTCGACATCTATTCGCGCCTGCTCAACGAGCGGATCGTCTTCCTCGGCACCCCGGTCGACGACCAGATCGCGAACCTGATCGTCGCGCAGCTGCTGCACCTCGAGTCCGAGGATCCGGACAAGGACATCTTCCTCTACATCAACTCGCCGGGCGGCTCCGTGTACCACGGGCTCGCGATCTACGACACCATGCAGTTCATCAAGCCCGATGTCCAGACGATCTGCGTGGGCATCGCGATGAGCATGGGCGCACTCCTCCTTGCGGGCGGCGCGAAAGGAAAGCGCATGGCTCTGCCGAACGCCAAGATCCTGATCCACCAGGTGTGGGGCGGCTTCCAGGGCCAGGCCACCGACATCGAGATCCACGCTCGTGAGACGATCGCCCTGAAGCGCCGGCTGGAGGAGATCATGTCGAACCACACAGGTGAGGATCTCGAGAAGGTCTCGAGGGACATGGAGCGCGACTACTTCATGACGGCGGAAGAGGCCAAGGAATACGGCATCATCGACAGCGTCATCGAGCACCGAAAGACCGTCAAAGACTGAGTCGGGACTAGTCGGCGTGGGAAAAACGGGGTAAAAGGAGAGAGGTGGCGAGGGCGAGCGACGGTAACGAGCAGCTGCTTTGCAGCTTCTGCGGGAAGAGCCAGCGACAGGTCAAGAAGCTGATCGCCGGTCCCGGCGTCTACATCTGCGACGAGTGCATCGATCTTTGCAACGAGATCATCGACGAGGAGCTCACGACTCCCGCGCAGCTCGACCTCGACAACCTCCCTCGGCCCCGTGACATCTACGACGTCCTGAACGACTACGTCGTCTCCCAGGAGGAGGCGAAACGGACGCTGTCGGTGGCGGTCTACAACCACTACAAGCGCGTCCAGATGGGCCTCGACGACGGCGACGTCGAGCTCCAGAAGTCGAACATCCTGCTGCTCGGCCCGACGGGCTGCGGCAAGACGCTGCTCGCGCAGACGCTCGCGCGAATCATCAATGTCCCATTTGCGATCGCCGACGCGACTGCGCTGACCGAGGCCGGCTACGTCGGCGAGGACGTCGAGAACATCCTGCTCAAGCTGATCCAGGCGGCCGACTTCGACATCAAGAAGGCGGAGACCGGGATCATCTACATCGACGAGGTCGACAAGATCGCGCGCAAGGCGGACAACCCGTCGATCACGCGCGACGTGTCGGGCGAGGGCGTCCAGCAGGCGCTC
>DATFQE010000150.1:0-2033 GCA_035264445.1 Gaiellaceae bacterium
GAGCGGCTCGTCGAGAAGACGAAGGGGCTCAAGGCCGGCGATCCGAAGGAGCACGACACGATCATCGGGCCGCTCATCAACGAGGACGCGCTGGCGACCGTCAAGGGCCGCGTGGACGACGCGGTCTCGAAGGGCGCCAGGGTGCTCGTGGGCGGCGACGCCGACGGCCCGAACTACCACGCGACGCTGCTTGCCGACGTCCCGGAGGACTCGGAGTTCGCGCGCGTGGAGACGTTTGGCCCGGTGGCGGCGATCGAGGTCGTGGACGGGCCCGACGAGGCGGTGGCCCGAGCGAACAGCACGCCGTACGGGCTGGCGGCGGGAATCATCACGAGCGATCCCGACAGGGGGTTCTCGCTCGCACAGCAGATCCAGTCCGGGATCGTCCACATCAACGACCAGCCGATCGGCGACGAGCCGCAGATGCCGTTCGGCGGCGTCAAGGACAGCGGCTTCGGGCGCTTCGGCGGCCGCGCCGCGATGGACGAGTTCACCGAGCTCCGCTGGATCACGGTGCAGAGCGGCACGCACCCGTTCCCGTTCTAGGCGCCGATGGCCGAGATCGTTCCGCTTCGAGAGGCGGTGGCCGAGCTCGTCCACGACGGCGAGACCGTCGCGCTCGAAGGCTTCACGCACCTGATCCCGCACGCGGCCGGCCACGAGCTCGTCCGGCAGGGGCGCCGCGAGCTGACGCTCGTGCGGATGACGCCGGACGTGGTCTACGACCAGCTGATCGGCATGGGGTGCGCGCGCAAGCTCGTGTTCTCGTGGGGCGGCAATCCCGGGGTCGGCTCGCTCCACCGACTCCGGGACGCCGTCGAGAACGACTGGCCGTCGCCGCTCGAGCTGGAGGAGCACTCGCACGCGGGGATGGCGGCCGCGTATGCCGCCGGAGCGACGCGGCTGCCGTTCGGAGTCGTGCGCGGGTACGCCGGCACCGACCTCGCCGGGCGCACACGCGTCGCCTGGATCACGTGCCCGTTCACCGGCGAGGACGTCGCCGCTGTTCCGGCGATTCGGCCCGATGTGGGAATCGTTCACGGCCAGCGCGCGGATCACGCCGGAAACGTGCAGCTCTGGGGGATCAGCGGCGTGCAGAAGGAGGTCGTGCTCGCGTCGACCCGGTCGCTCGTCACGGTCGAGGAGGTCGTGCGCGAGCTGGAGCCGCGGCCGGGCGCGATCGTGCTTCCCGGCTGGACGATCACGGCCGTCTCGGTCGTGCCCGGCGGCGCCCTTCCGTCCTACGCGCACGGTTACTACGACCGCGACAACGACTTCTACGTCCGCTGGGACGAGATCAGCCGTGACCGCGATCGCTTCCGCAGTTGGATGCACAGCCACGTGCTGGCGAACGGGTCGTCGCCGTGACGCAGGTCGTCTCGACCACGTACACGGCCGACGAGATGATGGCCGTTGCCGCCGCCCGACGCCTCCGGGACGGCACGGTGTGCTTCGTGGGGATCGGGCTGCCGAGCCGGGCGGCGAACCTCGCGCGGGCGACACACGCGCCCGGCTGCGTGCTGGTGTACGAGAGCGGGACGATCGGCGCGAAGCCGTCGCACTTGCCGCTCTCGATCGGGGACGGCGAACTCGCCGAAACGGCCGACGCGGTCGTGTCCGTTCCGGAGATCTTCGGCTACTGGCTTCAGGGTGGGCGGATCGACGTGGGCTTCCTCGGGGCGGCTCAGATCGACCGCTTCGGAAACCTGAACAGCACTGTGATCGGGGATTACGACCGGCCGCGCGTGCGCCTTCCCGGCGCCGGAGGCGCCCCCGAGATCGCGGCCTGGTGTCGCGAGACGTTCGTGATGCTCAACCAGTCGCCGCGAACGTTCGTCGAGCAGCTCGACTTCCGCACCACTGCAGGCGCGGGAGTCGGCGGCGCCGGCGTCACGTGCGTGATCACCGACCTCGGCGTGCTCGAGCGGGACGGCAGCGGCGAGCTGACGCTCACGGAGCTCCACCCCGAGGCGACCGCCGACCAGGCGCGCGAGGCGACGGGCTGGGATCTGCGCGTGGCCGACTCGCTCCGG
>DATFQE010000151.1:0-3973 GCA_035264445.1 Gaiellaceae bacterium
ACACCAGCGTGGCTGCTTTGCCATAGGTGTCGACGTTGCCGCGCGCGCCCGAGCGCCGCGCATTGAGCGTGCTCGCCCCGGCGGCCGCTGCTGGAGTGGCCCTTGTCGTGGCCTGCCTCGTGCTCGAGGTCTGGAACGCCGACCTCCGGCGACCATTCGATTACACCGGTGATGCCACCTTCACGACGGCCGTGGTCAAGAACGTCGTCGAGGACGGGGCGCTCTGGGAGAACGACGAGCTCGGCGCGCCCCGCGGGCAGAAGCTGTACGACTTTCCCGTTTTTGCAGGAGACAACGCCCAGCTTGCGATCGTCCGTGTGCTCGGCGTCATCGTTCGCGACCCGATCGTCGCGCTCAACCTCTTCTTCCTGCTGACGTTCCCGCTGGCCGCCTTCACCGCCTTTCTCGTCTTGCGCCGCCTCGGCGTGCGGCTCCCCGGCGCATTGCTCGCCTCCGTCCTCTTCGCGCTGCTGCCGTACCACTTCCTGCGCGGTGAGGACCACCTCTTCCTGGCGGCGTACTGGGCCGTTCCGCTCGGATGCTTTCTCGTCCTCTCCGTGCTGTCGGACGTCCCACTCGTGACGCCGCTGCGAAGCTGGAGGGCATTCGCGATCCTCGCCGCATGTGTGATCGTCGGCTCGGCCGCCGTCTACTACGCCGCGTTCACCCTCGTCCTGCTCGCGGCGGCCGGCGCACTGTCGGCGCTCGCCCGGCGAAGCTGGCGGCCGGCCGTCACGACCGGCGTCCTCGGAGCTGCGATCGTGGTCGCGCTGGTGGTCAACTTCGCTCCGGCGATCCTCGACCGGCTGCGAGAGGGCTCGAACCCGGCGGTGCAGCGCTTCGCCTTCGAGACCGAGGTCTTCAGCCTCCGTCCGCTCCAGCTCGTCCTGCCGGTTCCCGACCACAGAATCGGCGCCCTCGCACGGATCAACGCCGACTACGAGAGGCACGTCGGCTCGACGGAGGCCTCGTTCGCCGCGCTCGGCGTCGTGGGCACGTTCGGCCTCGCGGTTCTCCTCGCGACGCTGTTGCTCGCAGCCGCTCGGACGGGCGCTCCGCGCGGCGACCCGCTGCTCCGGTACGCCGCCGTCTCGGCTTTCGTCGCGCTTTTGTTCGCGATGACAGGCGGGCTCGCGCCGATCGTCAGCTACCTGATCAGCCCGCAGTTGCATGCCTGGAACCGTCTCTCGGTGTTCATTGCGTTCTTCGCGCTGCTGGCCGTGGCGCTCCTGCTCGACCGGCTGCAGGGGCGCGTCGCGTGGGCAGTCGCGGCGGCTCTGCTCGTGGTCGGCGCGCTCGACGAGACGACCGGCGCTATGACGCCCCGGTACGGCGAGGTCGCCCGTGAGTGGGCGAGCGACGGCGCCTGGGTGGACGCGGTCGACGCGGCGCTCCCCGAAGACGCCGCAGTGCTCCAGTTGCCCTACG
Source organism: Gaiellaceae bacterium (assembly GCA_035264445.1). Lineage (GTDB taxonomy): Bacteria > Actinomycetota > Thermoleophilia > Gaiellales > Gaiellaceae > DATFQE01. The sequence goes on from DATFQE010000151.1 coordinate 1,429, forward strand.
TGCCGTTCCCGTCGTCACCACCCGTCGGCCGGATGGTGGATTACGACCACGTAAGGCCGTACCTGCATTCGGACGATCTGCGCTGGAGCTACGGAGCGATGAAGGGCCGGGACGAGGACATCGGAGACGACGTCTCGGTCGCGGAAGCGCGTGCCGCCGGCTACGCGGCGATCGAGGTCGACCGGCTCGGCTATGCCGACAACGGCGCGGCCGTCGAGGCCGACGTCCGGCGAGTCACGCAGGCGGCGCCGATCGTCAGTCCCAACGGCCGCCTCGCCGTCTACCGGCTGTGAGCGTTCTCGACCGTCCGCTCGTGTGGGAGGCGAGCCGCGTCGGGCTCGACGTCCTGTTCGGGCTCTACCGGCGACGCCGGGACATCTTGCGGCGCTGGGGGCTGCTGGACGGCGACCCGCGCGTGCTCGACATCGGCTGCGGGATCGGGCAGTACGCGTCCGTGACAGCGGGCCGGTACGTCGGTGTCGACCTCAACTGCGCCTACGTCGACCACGCGCGGAGGCGCCGCGGCGACGCCCGCCACACGTTCCAGTGCGTCGACGCGGCCGAGCTGGTCGGCGTGGGCGAACGCTTCGACCTCGTCCTCATGGTCGACTTCCTGCACCACCTGCCCGACGAGGCGGCCGTCTCGGTGCTGCGGACGGCGCGCGAGCTGACGACGGGGCGCGTCGTCTCGCTCGAGCCCGTGACCGAGCAGGAGAACCGGCTCGGCCGCTGGTTCATCGAGAACGACCGAGGCGAGCACATGCGACCGCACGGCGAGCTGCTCGCGTTGTTCGAGGCGGCGGGGCTCGCGGTCGAGGCGGACGAGCCGCTGCGCCTCGGGCCGATCGCTACGCGGGCAATCCGTAGCGTTCCGGCGGGGCCTCCGTCCTGAGCCACGCGAGCGTGCGCGCCAGGCCTTGCTCGAGGCCTATGCGCGTCTCCCAGCCGAGGTCTTCTCTGATGCGTTGTGGATTGGCGACCCACGTCTCCGTGTCCCAGGTCCGGTTGGCCATCGAGCCCCACGCCGGCTCGGCGTCGAGTCCGAGGACGCGGCACGTCGCTTCGACGACCTCCTGAACCGTCGTCTGCCGGCCCGAGCCGACGTTGTAGACGCGGCCGGACGGCGCTGCGGCGGCGCGGACGAACGCCTCGCAAACGTCGTCGACGTGGACGAAGTCCCGCGCGACGAGCGGCGACACGAGCGGAGGAAGCTCGCCCGCGAGCCCGCGCGCCAGAAGGGTCGGGATCAGGCGGTTCGGTTCCTCCCAGGGGCCGTAGGCGGAGTAGAGACGGAGCACGACTGCGCCGCGAGCGAGCGCGAGCGCGCTCGCCTCGGCCTTCGCGGCCGCGTAGGGGCTGTTGGGCTCGAGCGGCTCGTCCTCCGAGGGCGCGTGCTGCTTGAGGCCGTACTCCGACGAGGAGCCTGCGACGACGACGCGCCGTCCCGCTGCGAGCGCGTTCGCCGTGCCGCGGATGTTCGTGTCGCGGATCGCGGCTTCGTCTTCCTGCCACGAGTACGCGCCGTGGGCTGCGAGATGGAAGACGAGCTCGAAGCCCGCGGGCACGGCTTCGCGCACGTCGGCTTCGACCAGCTCGACGTCGAGCCCGCGGAGCCGCCAGACGTCGCCGCCGGGCCGTACGAGCGCCACGACGTCGCGCCCGTCGGCGAGCAGCCGCCGAACGAGGTTGGCGCCGACGAAGCCGCCGGCGCCCGTGACCAGCGTGCGTCTCCCGGCACGAAGTCGTGACGCCACCGTCACCCAGGCTGCCGGCGAATCGGGTTTGGGGACATGTCCCCGTTTCCTACAGAATCTCGGCGGTTCGTCCACATCACCCGCAACGGAGCATCACGGCGCGCCGTTCGCCCCGTCACACTTTCGTTACGCAGGCTGCCGGCGGCGGGTGGGGCCTTGCGCACAGGCGACAGGTCTAGAGAAAGTCGTCGTAGCCCAGCTTCTCGAGGTAGGGGCCGGCGCGGCGGCGCACCTCGGCACGCTCGTCGTCCGAGAGCTCGTCCGCGGTCGCCCGGTTCGTCTCGGACTTCGCCTTTCGGATCGTGCCCCACGGATAGACCTCCTCGAGCTCTTCGCCGTTCCAGCTCGGCCGCGCAAGCGTGTCGTCCCGTTCCAGGCCGAGGCGCTCGCACAGCTCGAACAAGGCGCCCTCCAGGACGTCCTCGGTGCGCAGGATGTGCAGGCGGTCGGGGAAGCGCTCGCGCGCGGTCAGCGCGTGGTGCTGGTTGAGCGTCCAGCCGAGCATGTAAGCCGCGAGCGACAGCGGCACGGGCCGTTTCTTCGTGTCCGCGTAAGCCGACCACGGATTCCGCACGACGTGGACAAAATGCGCGACCGAGAGCTCTTCGAGAATTGTTTCGGCGTCCACGACGAGGATCGGGCTGTAGCCGACGTACCACTCCTCGCGTCCACTGGCGCGGCGGTCGTACCAGACGTCGAACGTCGCCCGGAAGAACGCCTCGATGTTTTCGGGCCGCGAGCGGCCGTTCGCAGCGACGAGCTCGAGATAGCGGTCGCGCCGCTCGTCGTCC
>DATFQE010000152.1:0-2838 GCA_035264445.1 Gaiellaceae bacterium
ACTCGGGTGCCCGCCGGTGATGGATGTTCTCCCACTGCGGCGTGGTCACGAAGCCGATGTTGACGCCGTTGACGAGGATGTTGTCCGTCGCCACCTCGAGCGCGAGCGTCTTCGTGAACGAGTTGCCGGCCGCGCGGTTGACCGAGGTCGCGAAGAACGTCGGGTCGGGGTAGCGCGAGTAGACGGCGCCGATGTTGACGATCCGGCCGCCGCCGGCCGCGCGCATGTGCGGAAGCACCTCGCGCGAGCAACGGATCAGCGAGAAGAGCTTCACGTCGAGGTCGGCGACCCAGTTCTCGTCGGTCAACGTCTCGAACGTGCCGGGGTGGGCGCCGCCTGCGTTGTTGACGAGGAAGTCGATCCCACCGAGAGCCTCGGCCGAGCGGGCGACGAAGTCGTGGACCTGCTCCGGGTCGGTGACGTCCGCGGTCTGCGCGTAGGCGGCGCCGATCTCCTCGGCTGTCGCGACCACCTCCTGTTCGTTGCGTGAGCAGATCGCGACGCGCGCACCTTCCGCGATGAGCTCTCTCGCGATCGCCTCGCCGAGCCCCTTCGACCCGCCCGTGACAAGCCCGCTGCGGTCCTCGAGGCCGAGCCTCACTTCGACCGCAGGTAGGCGTCCGACCCGTCGAGCCAGTCCTGCCGCGGCGGCGAGAAGACGTCGACGTCGAGCGTCGTCTCGAGGGCCTCGGCCTTGTGCGGCAGCCAGGAGGGGATGTGCAGCACCTCGCCGGCGCCAACGTCGACGACCTCCGACTCGTCCTCGCCGAACCAGAACCGCAGCTTCCCTTCCAGGATGTACGTCAGCTGCTCGTTCTCGTGGGAGTGCTGCGGCACGATGCATCCCTGCTCGAGGAAGACCTGGGCGATCATCATCCGTTCCGCCGCGATGAGCCGCCGTGAGAGGTCGTCCTTGAGCGGCTCCTTCGGAAGGTCGTCCCAGCGGTAGTGGGTTACCCGCGGCTCGCTCACAGGAGCGATCCCAGGCGCGCGATCCCCTCGTCGATCTTCTCCTCGTCGACGAGGCTGAAGGACAGGCGGAGGCTGTCTCCGCCGCTGCCGTCAGGAAAGAACAGCGTCCCCGGTACGGCGGCGACCCCCTGCTCAACCGCGCGGCCCGCCAGGTTGACCGCGTCGACCCCGGGCAGCGTCAACCACGAGAAGAAGCCGCCCTGCGGCGTCGTCCACTGCGCCGCCTCGGGCATGGAGCGCTCCAGCGCGGCGAGCATCCGCTCACTCTTGCGCCGGTAGAGCGCGCGGGACCGTCGTAGCTGGTCGTCGATCCAGCCCCGGCGCTCGGATTCCTCGAACAGCCGCTGGCCGAGGGCGCCAGCGCATTGGTCGGTCAATTGCTTTGCCGCGACGAGTCGGGTGGACACCTCCGCCGGGCCGACGGCCCAGCCGAGGCGGACGCCGGGGAAGAGCGTCTTCGACGTCGTTCCGGCCTGGACGACGACGTCCGGGCCGAGGCTCCAAAGGCTCGGCAGCGACTCCTCCTCGAAGCCGAGCTCCCTGTACGCGACGTCCTCGACGACAAGGAAGCCGTACCGTCGCGCGAGCTCCACGAGCGCGGGGCGACGATCGGCCGCGAGACTGACGCCGCTCGGGTTCTGATGATCCGGAATCGTGTAGACGAGCTTGGGCCCGAGGCCGTCGGCCAGCCGGCGCTCCAGCTCCTCGACGACGAGGCCGTGCTCGTCGAGTGTGACCGGGACGAGCGCCGCCTCGAAGCTGCGGAACGATTGGATCGACCCGAGGTAGGTCGGCGCCTCGACGACGACCACGTCGCCTGGATCCAGGAACGACTTCCCGATCAACTCGAGCGCCTCGATCCCGCCGCTCGTGATCAGCAGCTCGTCCTCCGCCGGCCGGCGGCCCTGGAACCGCTCGAGCCGATCCGCGAACGCCTCCCGCGGTCCGGCGAGACCGCGCGTAGGCGCGTACTGGAACGCGCTCAACTCGTCTGCGGCCGCGAACTCCTGCAACAGCGCCGCGATCCGCTCGCGCGGGAACGTCTCCGGGTCGGGGAAGCCGCCGGCGAAGGAGATGACGTCGGGCCTCCCGAGGAGCGCGAGCACGGAGGCGATGCCGTCGCCGACGTCCCCGCGCGTCCGGGCGGCGGCGATTGCCTCCCAGCGAGCCGAGTCGAACGCGACTGCCATGCCGCCAATCCTAAGCCGGGGCGGCCGCGGGCGCCGTCGCGATGCCGAGCACGCCGTACGGTTGACGGGAGAGCGGGCCCGAAGGCCCGCCCTCCGCTTCTTCAGCTCAGCGCAGCAGGTATTCGAGCGACCTACGCAGCACCGTGCTGCGCGCTTCGGGAGTTGCGATGCCCTCGACCCCGAAGCCCATGTAGAGCGTGTCGGGAGTCGCCACGACGGCCCCCTCGGGGAAGCCGGCCGCGGTCGCGCGCGTCCAGTTGTTCGAGTTCGGCGAGCTGCCGGGCGGCGGGCCGGTCGCGGCCCAGCCGTCGAGGCTTGTCTCGAAGGACGTGGTCTCGCCGGTCGACAGCGTGACGTCGTCGACGAACGCACCGAGGCCCTGCACCGACCAGTCGCTCGCGTACGCGATCGAGATCTCCACCTGCTTGCCCGCATACGCGCCGAGGTCGATCGACCACTGCTCCCAACCCGCGGAGCGGCCGCTCGCCGCGTTCCAGGCACCGGTCGTGCCCGTCGGCGTGCACGCGCCCGTGCCGTCGAACGTCTGGTAGTGGTCGAGCCACGGATGGAGCTCACGCCAGCCGGCCGGGCAGCTCGCCAGGTCGGGATCGTTCGGCCCCGTGCTCTGGCTCGTGTGCCCGTTCGCGTCCGGCAGCGTCGTCCAGTCGTCCTGGCC
>DATFQE010000153.1:0-4683 GCA_035264445.1 Gaiellaceae bacterium
GAGGGGAGAGCAGATGGTAAGGAGACGTCACGGCGTGCTGGTCGCGGCGGTCGGGGTTCTGACCGTCGCGGCGATCGCGCTCATCATCGGAATGGCAACGAACGGATCGAGCACGTCCGCGGGCAAGCGCGGGCCCGGCGATCCCGAGGCGCTCGAGAGCAGCGCCGTACAGGGGCCGGGAGAAGGTTCGCTCGGCGGCTACGAGGCCGAGAAGGCGGCGGAGCTCACGTATCCCGCCAACGTGATCCCGCTCTCCGTGACCGCGAAGGCGGAGGCCACGTTCGAGAAGATCAAGAAGGGCTCCGGCCACGGCTCCGGCTCCAACGGACGCGGTGTCTGGCAGCAGTACGGCCCGGAGAGCGTCGCGCTCCAGCCGGGCGTTCTCGCCTTTTCGGGCGCCACCAACGCCACCGCGACGCGCACGCCGGCGCTGCTGGTCGCCCCGACGTGCGTCCCGGGCAACTGCCGCATGTGGGCGGGAGCCTCCGGCGGCGGCGTCTGGCGGACCGACGACGCGCTCGCCGCGAAGCAGAACTGGAAGTACCTGACGCGCTCGATCGAGCAGAACTCGGTCGGGACGCTGACGGCGGACCCGAACGACCCGAGCGGGAACACGATCTACCTCGGCACGGGTGAGGGCAACCGCTGCACCTCCGGTTGCGAGTCGGGCGTCGGCATCTACAAGACCACCGACGGCGGCAACCACTGGAAGAAGCTCGCGAGCTCGTGCATCGACAACTCGGTCTACGCGTGCGTCTCGCCGGGGATCGACTCGTTCCTCGGCCGCGCGATCAACGCGATCGTGATCGACCCGACGGACTCGTCGCACATCTTCGTCGGCTCGGCCCAGGGCGTTCGCGGCCTCTCGCACGTGATCGGCAACGGCGGCCAGGTGCGGCTGGAGCCGGACGCGAACCAGCCCGGTCTCTACGAGTCGCACGACGGCGGCGCCACGTTCACCGAGGTCTGGAACGGCAACGCCAACGCCTCGTTCGGCGTCACCGACGTGGCGCTCGACCCGCTGAACACGAGCACCGTCTACGCGGCGGCGTTCGACGCCGGCCTGTGGCGGCGCGACAGCGGGGCGACCGCGACGGACTTCAAGCTCGTCTTCGCAGCTCGGTTCGCACCCAGCGGCGGACGCGACCGCGTGATGATCGCCCCGACTGTCAAGAACGGCAAGACGCGCATCTACCTGACCGACGGCGTCAACAACGGCGGCGGCATCATGGGTGCGACGGCGGCCGAGTTCTGGCGGACGGACAACGCCAACCAGCCGGCCGCGACGCTGCTGGCCAGCCAGGCGCCCGGGCTCGCCACACCGGCGGGCAACGGCAACCCGTTCCCGGCCACCTACAACGGCTGGCAACGGCTGACCTCGAACTCGACGGCGAGCCCGTACTTCCCGACCGTCAACTTCTGCACCGGTCAGTGCTGGTACGACCAGGACGTGATCACGCCGACCAAGCCGCTGATGGCGGACACCGTCTACGTGATCGGTTCGTTCACGTACGGCGAGGTCCCGTGCCTCACGAAGGGCGTCGGCTGCGGGAACAACCGCTCGAACGGGCGGGCCGTCCTGTACTCGAATACGGCCGGGGACCCCGACGCAGCGAACAACAACCGCACGTTCACCGACCTGACGTACGACATGCAGGACGAGCCGGCGAGCTGGTGCGCGCTGCGGGGCATCTCACCCTGCCTGTTCGCACCGAACTCGATCCACCCGGACCAGCACGAGCTCGTCGTGAACCCGTCGAACCCGACGCAGATCTTCGAATCGTCGGACGGCGGCATCATCCGGACGAGCGGGTCGTTCGGCGATACCTCGTCGCAGTGCACGACGATCCGCCAGCCGCTCGACGCGGGCGACACGCTCGCGTGCCAGCGCCTGCTGTCGCGGATCCCAACGCGCATCGACCGGCTCAATGTCGGCTACGGCAGCACGCTGCAGTTCGAGAACGTCGCCATCAATCCGAAGAACTCGTGCGAGGTCATGGGCGGGACCCAGGACAACGGCACGTGGACGAACGTGGGCTGCGGAACGGAGACGTTCACGCAGACGATCTACGGCGACGGCGGCAACGCCGGCTACGACGGGGCCAACCCGACGTGGCGCTTCAACCAGTTCACGGGCGGGTTCAGCGACTCGAACTTCCGCAACGGCGATCCCGAAAAGTGGGTCATCACCTCGGCGCCGATCGTGAACAGCGGTGAGACCACGGCGTTCTACTGGCCGCAGGCGGCCGACCCGAACCCCGTCCCGGGCGCGCACCCGATCTTCTCGGGCTCTCAGCACGTCTGGCGCACATGGGCGTTCGGTGCCGGCACGCCGGGTGCGGTCCCGCAGGACAAGAACCCGAACATCGCCTTCTACGAGGCGAACTGCCCGGAGTTCATCACCTCGGGGGCCGACCCGAAGTGCGGCGACTACCAGCCGCTCGGGGGGCCGCAGGGCGCAAACACGCCCGGCGACCTGACCGGGACCGTGTACGGCGCGGACCGCGCCGGCGGCTCGATCTCGTGGCTGGCTCGCAACGGAGCGGATCACGGGACGCTGTGGGCGACGACGTCGGCCGGCCGCGTATTCGTGACGCACAACGCCGATGCGGCGACACCCGCCGCGGTCGTGTGGCACCGGATCGACAACGCCACCTCGCCGACCCGCTTCCCGAGCGGGATCTACCCCGACCCGAATGACACGAGCCGGGCGTGGGTGTCCTACTCGGGCTACAACGCCGCGACGCCGACGACGCCTGGCCACGTGTTCCAGGTCCGCGAAGGCGGCACCGCGGCGGGCTCAGGTGTCTTCACGAACCTGAACGTCGAGCGTGGCACGGCGGCGTTCCCGACGCCGAACTCGAACGGCGACCTGCCCGTCAACGACGTCGTTCGCGACGACAGCAAGCACACGCTCTACGTCGCGACCGACTTCGGCGTGGTGAAGGGCTCCAACGACGGCAAGGGCTCCTGGACGGTTCCGCCCGGGATGCCGCGGCTCGAGATCACGCATCTCGAGATCCAGCCGTCGTCCCGCGTGCCGACCTGTGTCGGCGCAGGGAAGAAGGGCTGCCCGAGCCTCGTCTACGCAGCGACGCACTCGCAGGGAATCTGGGTGCACAAGCTGGGCGGGCCGAAGTAGCAAGCGTTCCCCTCCAGGGACGGAAGGGCCGCCTTCGGGCGGCCCTTCTGCTCTCGAGGCCGCTCGCGAACGTATAGAGGTTGATATCAGGCGCGTGATGAGGCAATATCCCCGCGCTCAGTGAACGGGGAGGTCTATCGCTTTCTGCTCCGCATGCCCGCGCAGCTGCGTGATCAGCTGAGGGAATCGGCTGCGCGGTCCGGCAGGAGCCTCAATGCCGAGCTCGTGCATCGGTTGGAGCGGAGCCTTGCCGCCGAACGGAGCGTCCGCGGACGTCTCCGCCTCGGTTCAGCTCGAAGTCGTCCCGGAAGGAGAGATATGCCGTCGAAGGATCCAAGCCGTCGAGGTCTCGCACGGCACCGGATCGCGCTCGCCGCCGCAGGCGCCGTCGCAGTCATCTTGACCGCATTGATGATCGGCGTCGTCAGTCGCGATTCCGCTGCACCAGTCCAGGCCAGGTCGAACATCGGCGAAGCGCTCGAGAGCGGAGCGATCTCACCCGCCCTGCGGCAGAAGCTCGCGGCCTCGGCCAAGTTCGCGCCCGGCGCGCCCGAGTACGAGCAGGGTGAGGCGGCCGAAAGCGCCGGGGACGGCGCCGAGGACTGGACCATGCACGCCTCCCCCGGCACGGCCGTCCCGCTCGCCGCCATCACCGGGAGCCGTCAGGACTGGTCCGCGCTGAAGTCGCGCGGTAACGCCGACGCGAAGCTCGGCGACCACGGTCGCTGGCAGAACCTCGGGCCCGACAACGCCGTCTATCCGCTGAACCCCTTCCGGAACCGGTACGTGTACGTCCCGAACACGTACGTGGCCGGAGGCCGGACGGCGCACAGCGTCATCGACCCGAACTGCACCCCTGCGAAGTGCCGCTACTGGATCGCGAACGCCGGCGGCGGCATCTGGCGGACGGACAACGCCTTCGCCCAGCAGCCGGAGTGGGAGTACGTCTCGCCCGAGTTCCAGCACAACAACACGGCCGCGCTCGAGCTCGACCCGAACGACCCGACGAGCAACGTGATCTACGCGGGGACCGGTGAGCCGAACATCTGCCGGAGCGGCTGTCTCGCGGGCGTCGGCATGTACAGGTCGAGCGACGGCGGCGACCACTGGAGCGGGCCAATCGGCAGCCAGTACTTCAGCGGTCGCGGAATCGGCTCGATCGAGGTCAAGCCCGGCGACTCGTCGACGATCTTCGTCGCCAGCGGCGCACAGGGCTCGCGCGGCCTGACGAGCACCTGCTGCACGGGCGCCGATCGCGGCGTCAACATCCCGGGCGCGCCGCACTTCGGGCTCTGGCGCTCGACCGACGGCGGGGCGACGTTCTCGCTCGTCAGCCAGGGCAACGCGACGAACTGCACCGACAAGACGCCGTCGCAGGTGTTCCTCGGCCAGACCGACTGCTCGCCGCGCGGCGCCCGGCGCGTGAAGGTCGACCCGGTCGACCCGAACACCGTCTATGCGTCCTTCTTCGCGAAGGGCATCTGGCGCTCGGACTCGAACGGCGACCCCGGCACGTGGACACAGATCTTCGCGCCGCTCGC
>DATFQE010000154.1:0-2881 GCA_035264445.1 Gaiellaceae bacterium
TCATCGAAGCCCTTATCGGCAGCAGCCGTCCTGCCGACAAGAGGGAGGTGGGCCGACCGGAGAGAGACGCCTACCAGGCTCTGCTGTGGGGCGAGACGCTGCTGCTCGCGCTGCTCGGCGCTGCTCTCGCGCTCTTCCTCGCTCACCCGTCGCTGAGGACGACGGCGGAGCTGCCCGAGCTGCGGCTCGTCTTCGACACGAGCATCGTCCTGGCAGCCGCGCTCGTCGCTGTGCTCGCCGGCATCCGCTTCACGCTGGAGGCCCAGCGCCGCGAGCTGCTGCTGCTCGCCGGGTTCGCGACGGCGGCCGCCGGCGGGTTCATCTTTTCCGTCGTCCCGGCATTCGACGGGAGCGGCGTCGGGCGCGAGACGGCCTGGGCTGCGCTCGCCGCCGGGCTGGCGGCGACGGCGCTGATCGCAGCCGCCCCCTTCACCCGCGGGCGCGTTCGCAGCCGAGCCGGCCTGTGGACGGCGCTCGTCGGCGTCGCCTTCCTGCTGACCGGGCTGTGGCTGGGGTGCGCCGCGCTCGGCGACTCGCTCCCGTCGCTCTCGTCGGGCGACGTGCCGATGCTGTTCGTCTGGACGGTGGCCGCCGAGGCGCTCCTGAGCCTGGTCGCCGTCGTCGGCTTCGGCCTCCGCTTCCGCGCGGTCGGCGAGGACCTCGACCGCTGGCTCGCGCTCGCGTCGACGCTCGGCCTCTTCGCCGCGCTGCACTTCATGTTCACTCCGATGCTCTCGAACGGGCTCGTGTCGCAGGGCGACTTCCTGCGGCTGCTCTCGTACGGCGTCCTCCTCGCCGGGGTCTGGCGCGCGATCCGCTTTGCCGAGTTCGGTCGCGCGGTCGCCGAGGAGCGTGCGCGCGTCGCGCGCGAGATCCATGACGGCCTTGCGCAGTATCTCTTCGCCATCTCGACCCACCTGCAGATGCTCGACCAGGGCGCGCCGCCGGAGAAGACCCTTCCCCCGCTGAAGGAGGCGGCCTCGGCGGCCCAACAGGAGGCTCGGTTCGCCGTGCTCGCGCTCTCCTCGGCGAGCGGCAACGCGCCGTTCGGCGCGGCGCTCCGGCGCTACGTCGAGTTTCTCACCGCGGACGGCGCCCTCGACGTTGAGCTCGAAATCGACGAGGCCGTCGAGCTCGCCCCGGACGAGCAGATCGAGGTCTTCCGGATCGTCCAGGAGGGGCTTGCGAACGTGCGCAAGCACGCGCGGGCCGGCCGAGCGTGGGTGACGATCGGCGACCGGGACGGGAGCCGGGTCGTGCGGATCCGCGACGACGGCGAGGGGTTCGCCGCCGAGAACGACGGCGCCGGCCAGGGCCTCAAGAACATGCAGGCGCGCAGCGCCTCGATCGGCGGAGGGTTGCGCGTCTCGTCGCGGCCCGGCCTCGGCACGGCGGTCGAAGTGACGCTGCGTGCGTAGCTACGTCTCGCAGGTGCCGCCGCGGAGAAACAGCGCCGCCCAGCCGACGAGCACGGCGAACCCGATCAGCACCGCGAGCGGCCAGCCCCACAGGACCCGGCGGGGCGTCGTGAACGCGGCGGCTCCGCCCGCGAGGTAGACCAGCGCGGCCGGGATGCTCCAGGCATCGCCGAAGCTTCCTCCGTCCTCGCCGCAGAGGTCGTGGCTCGTCACGAGGTTGTATGCCGCCGAGAAACCGATCAGGCCCGCGACGCCCGCGAGCGCAGTTGCGCCGACGACGACGCCGACGGCATGCGAGCGCGAGAGCTCCGGCCAGAGCAGCCACGACCCGAGCGCGATCGCCAGAGCGACGGCGACGAGCGACGCCGCGCCCGATGCAACGAGCACGACCGCCGCCGGGCCGACGACGAGCAGCGCGATCGTCGCGACGATCCTCCCGACCCGGCGAAGCGCGGTCACGGCGCCGAAGGATGACGGAGCCCCCGTCGCCGAGGGCTCCGCTCAGGTCAACAGACGACCAGTAGGTGGAACGCGCGGTCGGCGAGCGCGTTCGCGAGCGTCCGCGTCTCGACGCGGACGGCGTTCACGTTGCCCGCGCGCCGCGAGGCGGTCAGCGCACCCGCCGTCCCCGCCTCCTCGGCTGCGCCGCCGACCGAGCCGACGAAGGCGCAATTCGTGACGTTCTGGTTGAAGACCACCTCGTAGACACCCGCACCGAGCCTGCCGGCCGAGGTGGTGCCCGCAGCGCGCGCGATGCTGCCACTCGAGTTCACCACGGCCCACAGCCGCGTCACGGTTCCCGGTGCGCCGGCAGGCCCTGCCGCCCCTCGCGGTCCGCGCGGCCCGGGCCTCCGTGCGGTGCGGTGGAGGTCGGCGAGCCGAATCTGGCCGTTCCTGATCTTCGCCGAGGTGACGGCGTTGTTTTTCAGCTGCACGGTGCCGACGCTGCGCGGCGCCAGGGCCGAGACCGTCGCCATTCCCGTGTCCGCGAGCGCGACCATCAACGCGATCGCGGCGACGACGAGCGCTGGACTGAGCCTCAACCGGCGGATGGCTCTCATGCAATCCCCTTTCGGACCTGGTTGACGGGTGCCCGTTACTTCGACGCGGATGGCCGGAGTTCCCGCTCGGGGCGATCGTGGCCATCGCGGTCGGATACGTTCGCCGCCGATGATCCTCGCGATCGACGCCGGGACGACCGGGATCACGTGTCTCGTGGTCGACGACGAGCTCCGGACGCTCGGTCGCGGCTATCGGGAGATTCGGCAGTTCTTTCCCCAGCCGGGCTGGGTGGAGCACGATCCCGAGGACATCTGGCAGAGCACGCTCGCTGCCGCCGAGGAAGCCCTCGCGCACGCACGACTCGCCGCAACCGATCTCACGGGAATCGGCATTGCCAACCAGCGCGAGACGACGCTCGTCTGGAACCGCGGCACGGGCGCGCCGTTGCAGCGCGCGATCGT
>DATFQE010000155.1:0-9950 GCA_035264445.1 Gaiellaceae bacterium
AGCCGGCGAGCAAGTTCGGTGGGGGCATGAAGCGCACGAACGTCAGACATCGTTAGCCATACTAACGAAAACCGTTAGCCTAGATAACAATAAGAGGCCGGCTCTGCCGGCCCGGATGACATTCAGAAGAACAATGAAGAAGGGGGCGCACGGGGAAAACATGGTTTCCCCCGTGAAAAGGGGGGGCGCCCCGACCCCCCGGGGAGGCGCCCCACCATGAGGAGGAAGCCCGGGTTGCCGCTCTGCGCGGCCTCACGCGCAGAAAACCCGGTTCCGATGTGAGAGATGCCGCCGGCCGGCGAACCTTGCGGTCTGCCAGGGGCCTTTTCTGGGAAACCGCTAGCTAGGTCGAAAGCGCGCTGACACGCTCTTCACGCCCTGCGCGATAGTCGTCGCCGAGCGCCTCTTCGAGCTTCTGCTCGAGCTCGCCGCTCGCCGCCAGCTCCTGGACGATGTCGGCGCCGCCAAGCAGCTCGCCGCGGACGAAGACCTGCGGGATCGTCGGCCAACCCGAGATGGCGGTGAGCTCCTGCCTGAACGAGGGGTCGGGCAGGATGTCGACCGCGGTTACGGGGGCGCCCGCGGACCGTAGGGCCTCGAGCGCCCGCTGCGAGTTCCCGCACATGACGAAGCCGGGCGTGCCTTTCATGAACAGCGCTACGGGCTCTTTCTCGATGATCTCCTGAATCTGCTCGCTCAGCTCGGTCATGACGCTGCTCCTCTCGTCTTTATGCGCAACTCGTGGATGGTCCCGTCCGCGAGCGGCTCTTCGAGCGCCGCGTAGACGAGCTTGTGCTGGTCGACGAGCGACAGCCCGTCGAAACGGCCCGAAGCGACGGTTACCTGGAAGTGGTCGCCGCCGCCCGTGCGATCGACGACGGACAGCTCCGCTGCGTCCGGAAATGCGGACGCGAGCAGTGCCTGAAGCTGGTCGGAAGGGGCCACGCGACCATCGTAGCCGCGTGGCCCAAGAGCGCTGCTAGCGGTAACGGAAGACGATCCGGCCGCGGTCGAGGTCGTACGGCGAGAGCTCGACCTTCACGCGGTCGCCGGGGAAGATGCGAATCCGGTAGCGGCGCATCTTTCCGGCCGTGTAGCCGATCGTCTCGTGTCCGTTGTCGAGTTGGATGCGGAACATCCCGTTCCGCAGGGCCTCGGTGACCTCGCCCTCGAACTCGATCTTCTCTTCGCGTTCCGGTATCGCGAGCTCCTACGACGTGGGGACGACGTTCGTGGCCTCGGGGCCCTTCGTGCCCTCGCGGACCTCGAACTCGACCTTCGCACCCTCCGTCAGGGACTTGAACCCCGTCCCTGCGATGTTCGAGTGATGGACGAAGACGTCCTTGTCACCCTCGTCGGGCGAGATGAAGCCGTAGCCCTTCGCGTCGTTGAACCACTTGACGGTTCCGGTTGCCATCTGGGATTACCTCCCTGTTGTGTTGCGAACGCAGTCAGGGAGGTCCTAGGGACTACCGCCGAACAAACGCTCTTGAACGGGCGAGAGTGTACCGGCCAGTACGAGAGAGCGAAGCCCGCCCCTAAGACGAGGGGCGGGCTTCTGGTCCGGAGAGGACGGAGGAGGCTTTTTTAGTCGGCGTCCGGGGAGACGACGGTGACGATCTTCCGGATCTCGCAGTCGGCGTTGACGACGTCCGTCTCGGCCGAGTTCAGCCACACGACGTCGCGGCCCTCGCCGCAGTTGATCGTGTCGGTCATGTCGTCGTTCGCGAGCGCGTGCAGCCGGTCGTCGCCCGCGCCGCCGTTCTCGGTGTCGGCGCCGCGACCGACCCAGAGCCGGTCGTTGCCGTCGCCGCCGTCGACGACGTCGTTGCCGTGACGTCCGCGGATCACGTCATTGCCGCCGCTGCCGTTCAGGGTGTCGTTGCCGGGCCCACCCCAGATGAAATCGTTGTCGTTGCCGGCGTCGACGGTGTCGTCGCCCCAGCCGGCCCAGATGCGGTCGTTGCCGCCCAGGGCGTTGACGACGTCGTTCCCGCCGCGGGCGAAGAAACGCTCGGCGGCGTCGCTGCCGTTGAGCACGTCGGCACCCCTGGTGCCCTTGTGCGTGACGAATCGGTGTGCGGCCGCCGCGCCGACCACCGTTGCTCCCAAGAGCGCGACCACTACGACGACGATGAGCTTGGTCTTCACGTTCCTGACCTCCTCGGGAAGCTTGCCGTCGGACTATCCCTGCGGCTCATTAGGCGGCCGTGCGCGGTCTGCAAAGGTTGTGTAAGGGCCGCCTCGGGCAGACTTCCTCGCGATGCCCGGCCCCTTCGACGTCCTCCGCACGATCGGCGACCAGCTCCGGCGGAACCCGGCCTCGGAGCCGGCCGTCGACTGGGTGACCGAGCAGTTCGAGGCGCTGCGACGGACCGAGCAGCCGCGCGGGCTCGCCGAGCTGCAGGCAGAGCTGGACACGCTGATCGGGCTCGAGACGGTGAAGGAGCAGGTGCGCGCGCTCGTCGCATTCCTCCAGGTCCAGGCCCGCCGCAAGGAGGCCGGTCTGCCCGAGGTCGCGACCGGCCAGCATCTCGTCTTCTTCGGCAATCCCGGGACGGGCAAGACGACCGTGGCTCGACTGCTCGCGGAGATGTACCGCGCGATGGGGCTGCTCCGGAAAGGCCATCTCGTCGAGACCGACCGAGCCGGGCTCGTCGGCCAGTTCGTGGGGACGACGGCACTCAAGACCGACCGGGTGATCCGGCGCGCGCTCGACGGAGTGCTGTTCATCGACGAGGCGTACGCCCTCGCGCCGGAGGGCGCGTATCACGACTTCGGCCCCGAGGCGGTCGAGACGCTCCTGAAGCGGATGGAGGACTATCGCCACCGCCTCGTGGTCATCGTCGCCGGCTACCCGCGCCTGATGAACGCGTTCCTCGACTCGAATCCAGGCCTGCGGTCGCGCTTCTCCCGCGAGATCGCGTATCCGGACTACTCGACCGAGGAGCTCGTCGCGATCACAGGCAAGTTCGCGGCGGACCACGAGTACGTCCTCGGCAATGGAGCGGACGAGGTGCTGCGTTCGGTGCTGAACAGCGCTGTCCGCGGTGAAGGGTTCGGAAACGCGCGCTTCGCAAGGACGCTCTTCGAACAGTCGCTGAACGCGCAGGCGCTGCGGCTAGCGGAGCGGCTCGACACCGCCGGGCCCGAGGACCTCACGACGCTGAACGCCGACGATCTGGTCGCCGCGGCCCGGGCCCTCGGCGAGGAGCCGGGACGCTCCTCGCGCTGGCGCCGCCGACGAGCCTCGTGAGTCGAAAACCCCTCCGACGGGAAAGGGTCGCGGGATGGCTCGTGCACGCCGCGTTCGCGAGGAAGAGGTCGCCGGTCCGACCGGGCCGCCGGTTCCGCCGCCGTGGTACCGGGACATCTGGCCCTGGCTGCTGGCGCTCGGCCTCCTCGTTATCGGGATCGTCGGCGGTTACTTCGCGTACGAGGCCTATCAGGACGACCAGGACGACGAGCCGGAAGTCGTCACGGTTACCACGACCGCGAGCGATACCGGCACGACGACCGGGACGACGACGTCCGAGACGACGACGACCGCCGAGGAACCGCCACAGCCGGTCACGGCTCCCGACGTCGTCGGCCAGAGCTACGTCGACGCGGGCTCGACCATCGAGGGAATGGGGCTCGTCGCCGACTCGTATCCGGTCGCATCGAGCGAGACGCGTGGCACCGTCGTGGCGCAGCGGCCGACGGGCGGAACAGAGCTGAAGGAGGGCGACACGGTGAGGAACAACGTCGCGCTCGGCGGCGGCGAGCGTCCGACCCGGGAGGTGCCGGACGTCACAGGCCCGCAGGCCTCGGATGCGCGCGCGACGCTTCGAACGGCAGGTCTCACCGTCCGGACTCAGTACCGGGCGCCTCCGTCGTCCGAGGAGGAAGGCGAAGTGCTGACGCAGTCGCCCGCGCCGGGCACGAGCGTGCCCGATCTCACGCAGGTGACGATCTTCGTCGGTCGCTCCTAGTCGCGTGCCGCAATCATGTAGGCATGCCGCTTCGCCGTCTCGTTCTGATTGCGATCGCCGGCGCGGTGCCGCTGATCCTCGCGCTCGCGGGCCTATTCCTGCTTCGCGACGCCGACGCGAGGCCGGCCTACCGCGGTTCGCGGCCGCCGGGCGGGATGAAGGCGGCCGACTTCCGACTACGGAGCTACACCGGACAAGAGGTGAGCATGGGCGCGCTCCGCGACAAGGTGCTGGTGCTCACGTTCCTCGATGCCCAGTGCAAGGAGTCCTGCCCCGTCATCGCCGCGACCGCACCGCGTGCACTGGCACGCCTCGATGCCGAGGACCGCGGTCGCGTCGCGTTCGTGGCGATCTCGACCGACCCGCGCGAGGATACGCCGGCCGCGGTCCGCGGCTTCCTCCGGCGGTACGGCGCGGAGGGCACGCTCGAGTACCTGATCGGGCCGGAGAGCTCCGTGCGGCGCGCGTGGCAGGACTACGGCGTGCTCGCGTCCGAGGTGACCGGCTCGGACACGATGCACTCGGCGCCGGTGCGGATCTACGCGCCGGGCGGTGAGTGGGTCTCGAGCCTCGGGGCGGGCGCGGATCTGTCCCCGCGTAACCTCGCCCACGACATCGAGGCCGCGCTCGACACCACCTGAGCTCTCCTAGCCGCGGCCCTCGGTGTTCTTCCGCTCGGCAAGGGCGATGCGAACCGCGTCGGCGAACGGTGTCGGCTCGATCGGCACGAGGCGACGGATGCGGTCGTCGGCGGCGACCGTTGCAGTGCTCAATCCCTCGACGAGCGGGCGAGCCACCGGTGCCTTCACGGGTGTAACGAGGTGAAGCCACAGCGACGACAGCCGCGGCGTCAGCACCGGCACTTCGACGATCGCGCGCCGCTTGCCGCGCAGCCGCGCCACCGTCTCGACCATCTTGCGATACGTCATGACTTCCGGGCCTCCTGCGTCGTACGACTCGCCGAACGTCTCTTCACGGCCGGCGACGCCCCCGAGGTAGGCGACGACGTCGGCCAGCGCGACGGGCTGGGTCGGCATCGAGACCCAGCGCGGCGCGATCATCACCGGGAGCCGATCGACGAGCGCGACCATCGTCTCGAACGCGGCGCTCCCGGCGCCGACCACGACCGCGGCTCGAATTGTCGTGAGCGGCACGCCCCCGGACGCGAGACGTCTCGCGGTCTCGGTGCGGCTGCGCAGATGAGGTGACAGCTTCGCGGAATCGTCACCGAGCCCGCCGAGATAGACGAGCTGACGGACACCCGCGCGGCCGGCCTCCTCGGCGACGCTCTCGGCCGCCCTGGCGTCGCGCTCCTCGAAGTCGCCCTCCCCGAGCGAGTGAACGAGGTAGTAGACGATCTCGGCGCTGTCGACGGCTCGGCGAACGGAGTCGGGGTCGAGCACGTCTGCCTCCGTCCACGTGACTCCCTCGCCTTCCTGCGGCCGCCGGGAGACGGCGACGACCTCATGCGTGCGCGCTAGCTCCGGGAGAAGCGCCCGGCCTACGACGCCGGTGGCACCGAAGACCACGATCCTCATCGGTCCATGTCCTCGCCGAGAGCTTCGGCGGCCGAGACAGGATCACCTTCGAGCAGCCGGCCGCCGACGTGCCCGGCGATCGCCGCATCGGCTCCGGCGCCCGCGATTGCCAGCGGCGCCACCTCAGCGACAGCGCGGAGGTCGTCCGCGACTGCCGCGAGTCTGCTCGGAACGGTTGCCGTCACGACGACCAGCGCCGGATCGAGCGCCCGGGCGACTCCTGCCACCTCCGGGAGGGGTGTGTCCTGGCCGAGAAACGTCACCCTCCAGCCACGTCCACGCAGCGCGAGCCCGAACGCGATCAGGCCGAGGTCGTGTTGCTCGCCCGGCGCGCCGGCCAGCACGACGCGGGGCCCGAGGCCGTTGCCCCAGCCGCGGGCCAGGCCTAGCAGCCGCCCGCGGAGCAGCGAGCTGGCGTAGTGCTCCTGTGCGACCGAGATCTCGCCGACGGCCCAGCGGTCCCCGAGCTCGTGCAGGTAGGGCAGGACGACCTCCGCCAGGACGGTGTCGAGCGTGAAGCTCGCCAGCAGATCGTCGAGGACGGCCTGCGCCCCGAGCTCGTCGAAGTGGTCCAGAGCGGCCGTGAGTCGTGCACGCGCCCGCGTCGGGCTCGCAACGGGATCGGGCCTGGCCTCGACGGGCGCCGGGCGCTCGTCCGCGAGCGCAAGGCGCGCAGCTTCGGCAGCTGAGAACCCATGCTCGAGGTGCTCCTGCATCAGGCGGATGCGCTGCTCGTCGGCCGGGCCGTACAGCCGGAAGCCGCCGCCCGACCGCTCGGGCCGCAGCAGTCCGTAGCGGCGCTCCCACGCTCGTAGGAGCTCGGGGCTGACACCGACCCGCCGGCTGAGCTCACCGATTCGCAGCTGGGGGGCGGCCGCCATGCCGACATTGTACAGACGTTGAACACACATTTGACAGGAACAGATATCTCCGTACAGTTCCTGGACAGTTCCTGTACAACACAAGGAGGGAGCAAGTGAAGAAGCTCGACGTCACCGCAGCAGCACTCGTGATCGTCGGCGGTCTGAACTGGGGGCTCGTAGCGGTCGCGGAGTTCGACCTCGTCGCCGCGCTCGTCGGCCTCGAGTTCGGAGAGACCAACGCGCTCAGCCGAGCCGTCTACGGGCTCGTCGGCCTCGCCGCCGTCTACCAGGTCGCGCAGCACGCTGCGATTCGCAGGCGCTGGAGCCGCGAGCCCAGCCCGACCACCGCCTAGTCAAGGAGGCACGTATGACCACTCGTATCCACATCGCACCCGCCCTCGCGGGGCTCGCCGCAGCACTGATCGCGGCGGCAGCCCTCGTCGCCGGTAGCTCGGCGCCCCGCGCCGAGGCCGCACCTACGGCGAGCAAGAACATCGTGCAGACGGCCGTCGCCGCAGGCCAGTTCAACACGCTGGTCGCGCTCGTCAAGAAGGCGGGCCTGGCCGGCGCCCTCTCAGGCAGTGGAAAGCTGACCGTGTTCGCTCCCACGGACGCGGCCTTCAAGAAAGTGCCCAAGGCGACGCTCGCGAAGCTCGGCCAAGACCGCGCCCTGCTCAAGAGCGTGCTGCTCTACCACGTGGCGAGGGGCAACCTGAGGGCTGCGCAGGTGGCCAAGCTCACGTCGGCACCGACTCTGAACGGCAAGCGCGTGCGCGTCAGCGTCCGCAACGGATCCGTCTACCTCAACGGCAGCTCACGCGTGACGAAGGTGGACGTCGCGGCGTCGAACGGGACGATCCACGTGATCGACCGCGTGCTGATCCCGCCGTCGTCGTAGCAACGCCGAGCGAGGGGCGCCTGCGGCCGCGCCCCTCGCTCGTCATCTCAGCAGGAATCCGGCGCCGAGCGGATCGTCTGGCTCGAGCACGAACTCGTGGCGTCCGGTCAGGTGTGCGCTGCCGGTCACCTCGGTCACGACCGCGGGGCGACCCGCGACCTCGGTCTCCTCGACGATCGTGGCCTCGAACTCCGTCCCGACGATGCTCCGGTGCGCGAGCACGTCGCCGACGCCAAGCCGGCCCTGCCGATGGAGGACGGCGAGCCGCGCCGACGTCCCACTTCCGCAGGGCGAGCGGTCGACCTCGCCGTCGGCGAACACGGCCACGTTGCGCTGCACGAGCGGGTTACCGCCCTGGTCGGCGAAGAAGATGACGCCGTAGACGTCGCGCAGCTCGGGTTCGTCCGGATGGACGATCTCGTCCCGGTCCTCCACCGCGCGCTTGATCTCCCGACCGAGCTCGACCAGGGCGGGTAGGTCTCCAGAAGCGACGTCGAGGCCGGCGGCGTCGGCGCTCAACGTGGCGTAGAACGCACCGCCGAACGCGATGTCGACGACGAAATCGCCCCGACTGGTCGTCACCTCGACGTCCTCGAGGTGGACGAACGACGGCACGTTGCGGAACCGAACCCGCTCGACCTGCCCGTTCCGAACGGTCGCCGTGACCGGGAGAGTTCCGGACGGGACGTCGATCCTCAGCTCGACCTCGGGCCCGCTAGCGGGAAGGAGCCCCTGCTCGATCGCGTAGGTGGCGAGCGCGATCGTTCCGTGGCCGCACGCGGTGCTGAAGCCCGCGTTGTGGAAGAAGAGCACACCCAGGTCGCTGCCCTCGGCGACCGGGTCGGTGACGAAGCAGCCGTACATGTCAGCGTGGCCGCGCGGCTCGTTGACGAGCAGCGCCCGGACGTCGTCGAGGTGCTCCTGCGCGTGCCGGCGCTTGTCGAGGATCGTCGCGCCCGGGATCGCGTCCACCGCTCCGGTGACGATCCGGAACGGCTCGCCGGCGGTGTGGTAGTCGACGGTCGTGACAACGCGTCGAGCCTCGGCCATGCGGCGATCTTAGGGCTCACCATCGCTGCTTCGGCGCCGGAGTCGATCGGCTTCACCGGCGCGCTTTTCAACCACGCCCGGCGGTCGTATGCTTCAGCGGCCTACGGGGGTGGGGATGCTGTGCGACCGAGTCGGCTGACGAGAATGAGGGCCCTGCGCGGAGCGCCGCTCGCGCTGGCGATCGCGCTCGTCCTGCTGCCGGCCGCGACGGCCTCGCACACGCCCGCTCCGGCGAACGTCACGATCGCCGGGTCGCTGCAGTCGGAGCTCGGCTGCGCAGGCGACTGGCAGCCTGATTGCGCTGCCACCCACCTGACCTACGACGCGGCCGACGGGGTGTGGCAGCGTGCGTTCGCCCTTCCGGCCGGGAGCTACGAGTACAAGGCCGCGCTCAACGACTCGTGGGACGAGAACTATGGGCGTCACGCCGTGCCCGGCGGCGCGAACGTCCCGCTCGAGCTGCCGGCCGCCGCGACGGTCAAGTTCTACTACGACCACGCGACCCACTGGGTCACGGACAACAGGGCCTCCGTGATCGCCGTCGCGCCCGGAAGCTTCCAGTCTGAGCTCGGCTGCCCCGGCGACTGGGATCCCGGGTGCCTCCGCTCCTGGCTGCAAGACGTCGACGGCGACGGGATCTACTCCTTCGAGACGACCGCGTTGCCGCAGGGGTCCTACGACGCCAAGGTGGCGATCAACGAGAGCTGGGACGAGAACTACGGCGCGGGCGGCGTCCCGAACGGGCCGAATATCGCGTTCAGCGTTCCGACGGACAACGCGAAGGCGACGTTCACCTACGACGCGGCGACGCACGTCCTGACGATCGCCGTGGAGAGCGCGCCGGGCGCGCCCGGCGGTCCAGGCGCGCTCTCGCACTTCGACCTCGCCCGCAAGGACTGCCTCGGCACCGCTCGCAACACGGGCTCCAAGGTCTGGTACACGGTCGCGAACGGCGTCCTGAGCGACGTCTACTACCCGACGATCGACAACACGAACGTCGAGACGCTCCAGTACGTGGTCACGGACGGGTCCACGTTCACCGACCTGCAGACGCGCGACATGACCTACTCGGTGAAGGCCATCGCGGACGCGGGCGGGATGGCCTGCAGGGTCACCGCGACGGCGAAGAGCGGCAAGTACCGGATCCAGACGGACTACATCACCGACCCGAGCCGGAACTCGGTGCTGATGCGGGTCGAGTTCAGGCCCCGGGATTCGGGCTACCGCCTCTACGTCCGCTTCGATGCCACGGTCAACGGCAACGGCGGCGGCGGAACCGGCAACGGCGGCGCCGACTCCGCGTCGGTCGACGGCTCGAGCGGACATCCGGTCCTCGTCTCCTCCGATCCCGTGACGGCGACGAACGCCGCGAACCGCGACTATGCACAACCCATCCACGCCGCCCTCGACGGCCCGTTCGACGAGGCGTCGAGCGGCTTCGTCGGCTCCACGAGCGACGGCCTCGTGCAGCTCGACGCCTCGCACGAGCTGACGGCGACGCACGACGAGGCGGTTCACGGGAACGTCGTCCAGACCGCGCGCGTCGTTGCCGGCCGCGAAACCGTCCTCGCGCTTGGCTTCGGCGCATCCTCCGAAGAGGCCGTCGCTGCGGCGGCGGGGTCGCGCG
>DATFQE010000156.1:0-2126 GCA_035264445.1 Gaiellaceae bacterium
GCACCGCCTCCTCGATCGAGGCAAGGGTCGCGGCGGCCGTCGCCGGGTCGGGCTTGCCGGGCTCGGCCGCGACCGCCTCGCCCAATGGCGCGACCGGCAGCGCGCGGCGGAAGACGTCCGCGGCGTCCGCGAGCGTCGTGCGCTCGACGGGCACGCGAAGGCCCAGGCGCGCGGCTGCCCGGCGCATGAAATCGGGGTCGCCGAGGAGGCAGAAGGGCAGGCCGATCTCGTCGCGCCGCAGCCAAGCCTTGAGCGTGATCTCCGGCCCGATGCCGGCCGGGTCGCCCTGTGTGAGGGCGAGGATCGCCGCGCCCGCGCCGCTACCGCGTCGGCGTGACGGTTCCGTCATTCGCCGAGGTCACCGGGCCGATGTTCTGCTTCACGTTCGCCTCGCCGAGCGTGCGCAGCTCGAGCCGAACCAGCACCGTCTGGACGCGCTCCTTCTCGCCGTTGCTCAGCGCGATCTCGCGCGGGCTCGCCGAATAGCTGATCCCGAAGGTCGTGCACTCGTCCAAGTACTGCAGGCTCAGCCCGGTCGAGATCGGGGTGTAGTCGCTCGGCCGGCGATAGACCGGGGTCGTCAGCTGCGACGCCGGCACCCCGGCGGCGAGCGCGGCGGTGTAATTGGTATAGGCCGCCGTAAAGGTGTCGCGGAAGCTCAGGTAGCGGTCGAGATCGAACAGGAGCGAGCCGGCGACGCTCCAGCGCGGCGTGACGTTGACCCTTGCTTCCGTGAGAAGGCCTTCGCGCCGGTGGTCGTAGCCGAGCTCGGGCTGGCGGGCGTATTTGCCGTAGGTCACCGAGGTTGCGAGCGGGAGGACGGGGTTCCAATTCGTCGACAGCTGCGTCTCGAGACGATGCATCGCGAAATCGTTCTCGTCGAAGCGGGCGCGGGTCGAGAAGGCGAAGTTCTGGTTCGGCTTGATCAGAAGCCGCGTCACGACGTCGGAGGCGCGCGACTCGAGCCCCGAATCGCGGCCGACATTGATGACGTCGCCGGGACGGAAGGAGTTCCGGCCGGCGAGCTGGTAGGACTGGCCGACGAGCGCGTTGGCGTAGAAGCCGTTCACGCCGGTGAAGCTGTATTGGCCGCCGATGTTGCCGCGCACGCCGCCCTCGACGCGGTCATAGCCCGAGAACTTGTCCCAGTTGAAGATCGTGGTGTCGTCGAAGACGAGGCTCTGGGCGTCCTCGTTCGGCAGGCGCCCGATGCGCGTCTCGTTCGGGCGGGCGACGACCTGCCCGATGGGCTCGAGGACGTGCATGCCCCAGTCGTTGCTCTGGGCGACGAAGGGGTAGCGGTATTCGAGCCCGACCGCCGGCATGAGCCGGCCGACGAAGTCGTCGTCGCCGCCGACGAAGTTCAAGATTTGCGAATTCTGGAAGCCGGCGGTCTCGAACTTGTTCCAGAACCCGTCCGCCCGGACATAGGCGAAGGGCGTCCAGACCTGCCCCATCGCGTCGACGTAGTTGCGCCGCCAGGTGAGCTCGGTCGAGAGCCGGGTGAAGGTCCCGGCGAAGCCCCGGACGAGGCAGGCGCCGCGCTGGAAGACGGTGCAGGTCTCGTAATAGCCGTTGTAGGCCGGCACCTGGTTGAACAGCCCGAAATTGATGTTCGGGATCTGCGAGAAATGCGTCGCCTCGCGGGTCAGGCTGGTGAGGTTGAGCTTGAACGTCGTCTCGCCGCCGAGCGGGCGCGGGCCGTCGGCGCGCTTCTCGTAGTCGGTGACCGGGTGCACGACGGGCAGCTGCTTCTGCCAGTCGTAGCTCGACAGGCCCCTGAAGTAGTAGCCGCGGGCGTCGAACCAGGAGCGGTCGCCCTGGCCCTGCAGGTAGACCGTCGAGACCGACTCCTTGAGGTAGAGCGTCTGGATGCTCTCGCTCTTGATGCGGTAATTGGCCAGGAACCACTTGTCCGAGAGCACCGCGACGTCCCAGCCCCAGCGCCATTTCTCGTTGATGTTGAAACGCCCGGTGGACTCGACCGAGCCGCGGAAATCGCGGTCCTGGGCGCCGAGCGGCGGCGGCAGGAACGCCGTGTCGTCGCGCTGGAAGATGCCGGCGAGGCGGATGTTGTAGGAGCCGGTGAGCAGGCGATGGCGCCATTCGGCCTGGCCGAGAACGCC
>DATFQE010000157.1:0-8478 GCA_035264445.1 Gaiellaceae bacterium
CCTCTCGGCGCTGACCGCGTAAAGAGGAAATTCGCTTGGAGTTCTTCCAGGATCACGCAGTTCTGTTCGCGCTCGTGTGCGCGCTGATCGGCATCGCCTACGGCGTCGTGCTGACGTGGTGGCTGCTCCAGCAGTCGCCCGGGACGGAGCGCATGCGCGAGATCTCCCGCGCGGTCCAGGAAGGCGCCTCCGCGTATCTCCGCCGCCAGTACATCACGATCGCGGGCGTCGCCGCCGTCCTGTTCCTCGTCATCGGATTGTGGAACGACCTCGGCTGGTCGACGGCGTTCGGCTTCCTGATCGGCGCATCCTTGTCGGCCGCGGCCGGGTTCATCGGGATGAACGTCGCCGTCCGATCGAATGCGCGCGTTGCGGAAGCGGCGAAGGGCGGCGTCGCGCCGGCGCTCCGCGTCGCGTTCCGCGCCGGTGCGGTGACGGGCTTGCTCGTAGTCGGGCTCGGTCTCCTCGGCGTGGCCGGCTACTACGGGATCCTCACCGAGTGGCTCGACCAGAGCGCGAAGCAGGCGACGACGAATCTGATCGGGCTTGCTTTCGGCGGCTCGCTGATCTCGGTCTTCGCGCGCCTCGGCGGCGGGATCTACACGAAGGCGGCGGACGTGGGCGCCGACCTCGTGGGCAAGGTCGAGGCCGGGATCCCCGAGGACGACCCGCGCAATCCGGCCGTGATCGCGGACAACGTGGGCGACAACGTCGGCGACTGCGCCGGGATGGCGGCCGACCTGTTCGAGACCTACGCGGTCACTGCGGTCGCCGTGATGTTCCTGGCCGCACTGCGGTTCCCGGCTGCCGACCTCGTCGGGTTGCCGCTGGCTATCGGCGGGATCGCGATCATCGCATCCGTGATCGGGACGCTGTTCGCTCGTGTCGGCAAGGGCGGCGGGATCATGGCCGCGCTCTACAAGGCCGTCTTCGTCGCCGCGGGGCTGTCGGCGCTGGGGTTCATCCCGATCTGCATGGCGTACGAGAGCGACCAGTTCACCTTCTGGGATCTGTACGGCTGCTCGCTGATCGGGCTCGCCGTGACCGTCGCGTTGGTGGGGATCACCGAGTTCTACACGGGCACGCGCTGGCAGCCGGTGAAGGGGATCTCGAAGGCGTCCCTGACCGGGCACGCGACGAACATCATCGAGGGCCTCGCGATCGGGATGCAGGCGACGGCCGCTCCGGTGATCGTGATCGCAGCGGCGATCGTCGGCGCGTACGAGATCGCGGGCCTCTACGGGATCGGCGTGGCCGTGATGGCGCAGCTGGCGCTGACCGGCCTGATCGTCGCCCTGGACGCGTACGGCCCCGTCACCGACAACGCCGGCGGCATCGCCGAGATGGCCGATCTGGACGAGTCCGTCCGCGCGGTCACCGACCCGTTGGACGCCGTGGGCAACACGACCAAGGCCGTGACGAAGGGCTACGCGATCGGGTCGGCCGGGCTGGCGGCGCTGATTCTCTTCGACGGCTTTCGCACGGAGCTGGACGCGGAGGACGTCTCCGCGACCTTCGGGCTCGACAACGCGTACGTGATCGCCGGGCTCTTCATCGGGGGCCTGATGCCGTTCCTGTTCTCGTCGCTGGCGATGCAGGCGGTGGGCCGCGTCGGCGGTCAGGTCGTCCAGGAGGTGCGGCGTCAGTTCCGCGAGATCCCGGGGATCATGGAGGGAACGGCGCGGCCCGAGTACGGGCGGACGGTCGACATCGTCACGAGCGCGGCGATCAAGCGGATGATGGTGCCCTCGCTGATTCCGGTGGTGATCCCCGTGGTGGTAGGGATTCTCTCCGCGGAGATGCTCGGCGGACTGCTGATAGGGACGATCATCACGGGGATCTTCCTGGCGATCGCGATGACCTCCGGCGGCGGAGCCTGGGACAACGCGAAGAAGCTGATCGAGGACGGCGCCTACGGCGGCAAGGGCTCCGAGGCGCACGCGGCCGCGGTCACCGGCGATACGGTCGGCGACCCCTACAAGGACACGGCCGGTCCGGCCATCAACCCGATGATCAAGATCTCCAACATCGTCGCGATCCTGATCATCCCGCTGATCGCCGCCATCCACGGCTAACGCGTCCCTTTCGGCCCTTCGAGTTCGCGCGCTGCGCCAGGGACGCCGGCAGCCTGCGTAACGAAAGCGTCACGCCTTCGTCGCTAACGGCGCGCCGACCTCCATTCCGTCCGTGACGAACTCGACGTAGTTCTCGATCGCGCGCTCGCGCGTGCGCCCGAACTGCGCCAGAAGCCAATCGCTCTCGCCAAAGAGCGCCGGCTCGAGCCCGATCATCCCGCGGTAGCTGCTCCACGCGTAGTCGTCTGGCCGCTCACAGGCGCCGGCACGCACGGGGTTGAGGACGACGTATCGCGACGCCTCCATCAAGTGGGGAGTCGTCTCGATCTCGCGGGCGCTGAATCGCCGGTCGAACGCGTGGCCGCTGAATCCGTGGCGCCGGTTGATCCAGCACGCGTAGGCGTAGTTGAGCTTGTACATCGCGTTCGAGAGGTTGATCTCGGTGATCTCGGTGAGCAGATGGAAGTGATTGTCCATCAGGCACCACGCGTAGCACCGCAGCCCGAACTTTTTGACGACGCGGACCAGCAGCCAGAGAAACAGCCGTCGATCTCGATCGTCGAAGAAGATCAGAAGCTGCCTCGCACCGCGGATCGTGACGTGGTAGACGACTCCGATCGCCTGCGGGCGCTCCTGGACGGCCATGCTGCGAGCGTACGCGCGCGCTGTGCACCACTTGCAGCAGCCTGCGTGACGAAAGCGTCGCGATTCGTCCCCGCGCCCGCCGTCTGGATAGGCCCGGTGTTGGTTGCGGGTGCGGATAGAGTCTGGTTTCGTGCCCCCGAGGCGGCGTCGGCAGCAGCACGGGCTGGAGCGGGTCCTCGGTACCCCGGCGCTGTTCGCCACGGCCTACGGGAACGTGGGCTCGAGCATCTACTACGCGCTCGGCGTCACCGCCGTCTTCGCGCTCGGCCTGACGCCGGTCGTCTTCGTGATCGCCGGGCTGATCTTCGCCGCCACCGCAGCGACCTACGCCGAAGGCACCGTTCGCTACCCCGAGGCGGGCGGCTCGTCGAGCTTCGCCCGCCATGCGTTCGGCGAGACCGTCAGCTTCGGCGCCGCCTGGGCGCAGATGCTCGTGTACGTCGCGACCGTCGCGATCTCCGCGTTCTTCGTCCCGCACTACTTGAGCGTCTTCTGGGGACCGCTCAGAGAGAACCCGTGGGACATCATCGGCGGCGTCGTCGTCATCGTCGCCCTCGTCGGGATCAACATCGTCGGCGTCCGCGAGGCCGCGACGCTCAACGTCGTCCTCGCCGTGATCGACTTCGCGACGCAGGCGCTCCTGGTCATGCTCGGCTTCGTCCTCGTCTTCAGCCCGGACGTGCTGCTCGACAACGTCGTCCTCGGCGTGGCGCCCACCTGGAGCCAGTTCTTCGTCGCCATCCCGATTGCGATGCTGGCCTACACCGGGGTCGAGACCGTGTCGAACCTCGCGGAGGAGGTTCGCGACCCCGCCAGGGCGGTCCCGAACGCGTACAAGCTGGTCGCCGCCGCCGTCTTCGCCATCTACCTGACCCTTCCGGCCGTCGCCCTCTCGGCGCTGCCCGTCACACGACAGCCTGACGGCGACTACGTGACCAAGCTCGGCCTGCCGCCGGACGAGGGCGGCTTCGCGAACGACCCGGTCCTCGGCGTCGTCAAGGGCCTCGGCCTCCACGGCGATCTGCTGCGTGGCCTCGAGGTCTACGTCGGCGTCCTGGCCGCGACGATCCTCTTCATCGCCACGAACGCCGGCGTGATCGGCGCCTCGCGGATCACATACGCGATGTCGGGCTACCGGCAGCTGCCGATCACCTTCCGCCGCCTTCACCGGCGGTTCAAGACGCCCTGGTTGGCGATCGCCGTGTTCGCCGGCGCGATCCCGATCCTCACCATCCTGCCGGGCGAGACGGACTTCCTCGGGAAGCTGTACTCGTTCGGTGCGACGCTGTCGTTCACCGTCGCCCACGTCTCGCTCGTCGCGCTCCGCGCTCGCGGCCGCGGCCGCGGTGAGGAGCTCCCGTTCAAGGCGAGACCGAACCTGCGCTGGCGCGGCGTCGAGTGGCCGCTGTTCGCGCTCCTCGGCGGAGTCGGAACGGCAGTCGCCTGGGTCGTGATCGTGCTCCAGGATCCCGCTGCCCGCTGGTCGGGCCTGGGCTGGCTCGCACTCGGCCTCGCCGCCTATGCCGTCTATCGGAAGCGGTTCGTGAAGGCGCCGCTGACGAAGACGGTTCGCGCGCCTGCGCTCGTGCTCGGCCCGTCGCTGACGATCGAGTACCGGACGATCGTCGTGCCGGTCGTCCGCTCGAACGAGTCGGAGGAGGCGCTCGTCGCGGCCGCCCGGCTCGCGTCCGAGCGCGGCGCCACCGTCGCCGTCGTGAACGTGCTCGAGGTCCCGCTGTCGCTGCCGGTCGAGGCGCAATTGCCGGACCTCGAGGCCGAGGCCGACGAGCTGCTCGACGACGCGGTCTCGCTCGTGGAGGCCTACGGCGTGCGTGCCGTCTCGCGCCTGGCCCGCGGCCGCACGGCCGGCGCCGAGATCGTCCGCGAGGCCGAGCAGCGCGGCGCCGAGCTGATCGCGCTCGGAGCCCGTCGCCGGCACGGGCGCGGCCGGACGCCGATCTTCGGCCGCACGGCCGACTATGTGATCAAGACGGCCCCTTGCCGTGTGCTGGTGGCGGCGGGGCGGAGGGCGAAGGCGGCATGAACGCGACGACGATCCTCTCGGTGCTGCTCCTCGGCCTCGGCGCGGCCGTGATCGTCCGCACCCTCCTCCTTGGCGTGGGAGGGGGGCTCGGCCTGCTCCTCGGCGCACTTCTCGTCGCCGCCGGCGCCGCGCGCCTCTACCTGGCGCGGAGGGCGTTCTAGTGCCCAAGAGGCTCGGCCTCGAACGTGCCCTCGGCTCCTCTGCGTTGGCTGCGGTCGCCTACGGGGAGGTCGGCTCGTCGCTCTACTTCGCGCTCGGGATCGTCGCGCTCTACGCGCTCGGGCTGACCCCCAGCGTGCTGCTGCTCGCCGGGGCGCTGTTCCTGCTGGTCGCGCTCTCGTACGCCGAAGGCGCGGCGGCGATCCCCGAGACCGGCGGCGCGGCCACGTTCGTGCGCCGCGCGTTCAATGACCCGCTCGGCTTCGTCACCGGCTGGGTCCTCTTCCTCGACTACCTGATCGTCGTGGCGCTCGCCGGCCTCTTCACGCCGCACTACGTCGGCACCGCGGTCGGCTGGGAGGGCCTCACCCACCGGCCCTGGGATGCGCTCGTAGGCGTCCTGGTCATCCTCGCCCTCGCCGCGAGCCGCCTGGCCCGGCGAACCCAGATGTACCGCGTGGCCGTGATCGTGGCCGTACTCGCGTTCGTCACGCACGTCCTGCTGATCGTGCTCGGCGGGATCTTCATCGTGGCGCGCGAGGGGTACGACGTCGGATCGACGCCGGGCTGGGACGAGCTCGCGTTCGCGCTGCCGCTCGCGATGCTCGCGTACACCGGCCTCGAGACGGTGGCGAACTACGCGGCCGAGACGCGCGAGCCCGGCAAGGCCGTTCCGCGCGGGTTGTTCGCCGGCCTGGGGACGGTCGTCGTCGTCTCGGCGCTGATCGCGGTCGTCGGCCTCTCGGCCTACCCGGCCGTCGGCGGCTCCACGGCTCTCGGCGACGAGTGGATCCGCGCTCCCCTGGTGGGAATCGCGAACGCGCTCGACGTCGGCCTTCCGGGCTGGATCGTCGACGTGGTCCGGGTCGTCGTCGGCCTGACGGGCGCCGTGG
Organism: Gaiellaceae bacterium; assembly: GCA_035264445.1. GTDB lineage: Bacteria > Actinomycetota > Thermoleophilia > Gaiellales > Gaiellaceae > DATFQE01. The sequence goes on from DATFQE010000157.1 coordinate 5,817, forward strand.
TCCTCGTCGCCGCGGCCACGACCTCGATCTCGGGCGCGGGACGGCTCGCCTACGCACTCGCCCGCTACGAGATGCTCCCCCGCGCGTTCGCGCGTCTGAACCGCCGGACGCTGATCGCGCCGGTTGCGATCATCGTCAGCGCCGGCCTCGCGTGCGGCCTGCTGCTGCTCGCCCAGGCGGCCGACCGCCCGAGCGTGTTCCTCGCGAGCGTCTACAGCTTCGGCGTCCTGTTCGCATTCACGGCCGCCCAGGTCGCCGTCATCCGCCTGCGAGCGACCGAGCCGGGCCTGGAACGGCCGTTCCGAGCGCCGCTCGACGTCCGGATCAAGGGCGTGGCCGTTCCGCTCCCGGCGCTGATCGGCGCGCCCGCGACGTTCGCCGTCTGGATCATCGCGCTCGCCACCCATCACGGCGCCCTCGCGGCCGGCTCGACGTGGCTCGCGCTCGGCCTCGTCGTCTACGCCCTGACGCGCAGCTCGCGGCACGAGTCGCTGCTCGGGCGGGCGACGCCCGGCGCAGCCGACCTCGTCCCCGAGGCCGAGGGGACGTACGACACGGTTCTCGTCCCGCTGAAGCTCGGCCCGATCGGCGAGGAGGTCTTTGCGACCGCGCTCAGGCTCGCGGAGGAAAACGATGCCCGCGTGCGGGCGCTCCACGTCGTGAGCATTCCGCTCTCGCTGCCGATGGACGCGGCCATGGAGGACGAGGAGGAGCGCGCGGCGGCCTCGATCGCCGATGCCAAGATCCTCGCCGCCGAGCACGGCGTGACCGTGGAAGCACGCATCGTCAGGGCCCGCGCGATCGGCGAGGCAATCGTCGCCGAGGCCCGGGACAGCGGCGCCGACCTGATCGTGCTCGGCTCCTCGCCGCGCTGGCGCCGCCAGTCGCGGTTCTTCAGCCCGACGGTCGACTACGTCCTCCGTCATGCCGTCCCCGAGGTGATCGTCGTGGCCTATCCGGAGGGGGTGCTCGAAGCCGACGGGGTCGCTACCCTGAGCTAATGAGGGCAATCGTGATCGGCTGCGGCAGGGTCGGCTCCCAGGTGGCGAAGAACCTCGACGAGGAGGGCTGGGACGTCGTCGCCATCGACGAGAACGAGGAGGTGCTGAACCGCCTCGGCGAGACGTGGGAGGGCGGCTTTCTGGTCGGCCACGGCATGGACATCGACCTCCTGAGGCAGGCCGGAATCGAGGACGCGGACGCCGTCGTCATCTCGACGAACGGCGACAACACGAACCTCGTCGTCGGCCAGATCGCGCAGCGCCGCTTCAAGGTGCCGATGGTGATCGTGCGGATCCTCGATCCGGCGCGCGCCGCGCTCTACGAGGAGCTGGGGCTGAACATCATCTGCCCCACCAAGACCGCAATCGAGACGCTCACCGAGCGGGTGCTCGAGAGCGCAGAGAAAGCGAAGGCGGAGGCGTAGATGTTCGTCATCGTCGCGGGCGGAGGGAAGGTCGGCGCGAACGTCGCCCGGTCGCTGATCGGCCATGGCCACGAGGTCGCCCTGATCGAGCAGCGCCCGTTTCGCTTCGCGCGCCTCGAGGACGAGTTCGAGCACCGGCTCATCCGGGGAGACGCGACCGAGCTGTACGTGCTCGAGCGGGCCGGGATCGAACGGCCGCCCGACGTCGTCGTCGCGGTGACGGGCGACGACGAGGACAACATCGTGATCGGGCAGGTGGCGCGTGAGCGGTACGCCGTCGAGAAGGTGATTGCGCGCGTGAACAACCCGAAGAACCAGGAGCACTTCGACTTCCTCGGCATCTCGCCCACTGTGTCCGCGGTCTGGAGCGTGCTGGCGATGATCGAGCACGAGGTGCCCGAGCACGGGCTCGTCCACCTGCTCGAGCTCCGCAAGGAGGACCTGGACATCGTGGAGGTGCAGGTCGACGAGAGCTCGCCGTGCGTCGGCAAGCGCGTCTCCGAGCTGAAGGTCCCGGAGGGCGCCACCGTCATCGCCGTCATGCGCGAGGGTCGCGCAGAAGGCCCGGACAACGCGAACGTGCTCGCACCCGGCGACCAGGTGCTCGCGGTCCTGCGCAGCGGCAAGGAGGAGGACCTCCGCAAGCTGCTCCTGAAGCCGGCCAAATAGAGCGCGGTCGGCAGCCGCCGCTACGCTTTTTCGTCCATGTTCCCGCGTCGCCCATTCGTGCGCGAGATCGTCGCGCTGAGCGTCGTGCTGGCCGTCCTCGGGGTCTTCGCCTTCGAGCTGTTCTCCGGCCCCAGCGCCAGCGCGCGCCCGCAGGTCGCCCAGCTTCGCCTGCAGCAGGTCGCGGGCGGGCTCGACTCGCCGGTCTACGTTTCCGCCCCGCGAAACGAGCGCGACCGCGTCTACGTCGTGCTGCAAGACGGCAAGATCGTCGTGCTCGAGAACGGGCGTGTCCGCGAACAGCCGTTCCTCGACATCGACAGCCAGGTGATGTCGGGCGGCGAGCAGGGGTTGCTCTCCGTCGCGTTCCACCCGCGCTACGCGACGAACCGCCTCTTCTACGTCGACTACACCGACAACAACGGCGACACGCGCGTCGTCGAGTACCGCTCGGACGGCCAGAAGGCGGTCAAGCGTGTGCGCCAGCTCCTGTTCGTCGACCAGCCCTACCCGAACCACAACGGCGGGCAGCTCGTGTTCGGGCCCGACGGACGGCTCTACGTCGGCATG
>DATFQE010000158.1:0-13221 GCA_035264445.1 Gaiellaceae bacterium
CGGGCTGGCGGTCGCGTTCGCGTTCAGGTGCGGCCTCTTCAACATCGGCGGCCAGGGCCAGTACATCGTCGGCGCGATGGTCTCCGTCTGGGTCGGCTCGTCGTGGGCCGGGATGGCGACGGGGTTCCACATCGTGCTCGCGATCGGACTGGCGGCTCTCGCCGGCGCGGCGTGGGCGGGAATCGCAGGCTTCTTGAAGGCGACCGTCGGCGCCCACGAGGTGATTACGACGATCATGCTCAACTGGATCGCGTACTGGATCGGCAACTACGCCTTCGGCCAGGGCGGCCCGCTCCAGAACAACTTCAACGAATCGGTGCCGGTGTCGAACAACGTCGCCGAGAGCGCGAATCTGCCGGTGTTCTGGGGCGATGCGCTGCTCCAGGGTCTGCACATCGGCTTCTTCCTCGCGATCGCAGCGCTGGTCGTCTACTGGGTGACGCTGAACCGCACCACGCTCGGCTACGAGGTGCGCGCCGTCGGCTTCAACCCGGAAGCCGCGCGCTACGGCGGGATTCCGGTCCGACGCAGCTACATCCTCGCGATGGCGATCGCGGGCGGATTCGCGGCGATCGGTGGGGCGCTCGACATCCTGGGCTGGCAGTTCCGCCTCGGCGTGATCGACATCCAAAGCACGCAGATCGGCTTCATCGGGATCGCCGTCGCGCTGCTGGGGCGGAACACCGCCGTCGGCGTGGGCCTCTCTGCGCTGCTGTTCGGCGCGCTCCTGAACGGGACGTCGACGAGGAACCTCGATCCCGAGATCTTCCAGCCCGAGCTGGCCGGGAACCTGACGCTGATGATCCAGGCGCTCGTGCTGCTCTTCGTCGGCGCCGACGTCCTGATCATGGTGGTCTGGGGCCGGCTGCGGCGGTTACGACCGCGCCGGGCGGCTCCGGCGACGGAGGCCGCGTGAGCGTCGGCGTCGAGCGCGTTCCCGGCGGCGTCATCCGCTTCTTCGACGCGCGCTCGATCGCGATCGGCGGAATCGGCCTCGCGCTGCTCGGTTTCTGGCTCGTGCTGCCGCCGTTGACGCTGCGCACGTGGGTCTGGCCCGTGGCCCTCGGGTTCCTCGGCGTCGCCGCGGGGATCTGGGCGGTCACACGTGGTGTCCGGCGGCTCGGGTGGGGCGCGGTCGCGATCGGGGTCCTGTCCATGACGCTCGGCCTGCTCGCGCTCGAGTCGAGCGTCGGGAAGCTGGACGTCGTCGTCGTCTGGTCGGCGCTGCTGGCGTCGATGCTGCGTTACGCGACGCCGCTGACGTTCGCCGCCATCGGCGGGATCTTCTGCGAGCGGTCGGGGGTGGTGAACATCGCCCTCGAGGGAATGATGCTCGCGGGCGCGTTCTTTGGGATCCTCGCCTCCCAGAAGACGGGCTCGTGGGAGCTCGGCCTGCTCGCCGCGATGGGGGCAGGCGCGGCGCTGGCGCTGATTCACGCCGTCTTCTCGATCCACCTCCGCGCCGACCAGATCGTGAGCGGGACGGCGATCAACTTCCTCGCGCTCGGCGTCACGGGGTACTTCTTCGTCGACGTCTACGGCCAAGAGGGCACGCCCGAGGGCATTCCGCGCGTGCCCGACATCGACCTGCCGCTCGAGAAGATCCCGACGGGGATCGGGGACTTCCTCGACGACGTCCTCGGACACCTGAACCTGATGATCTGGCTCTCGTTCCTGCTGCTCGTCGTGGCCTACGTCGTCCTCTTCAAGACGCCGATCGGGCTGCGCATCCGCGCGGTGGGCGAGCACCCGCGCGCGGCGGACACGGTCGGGATCTCCGTCTACGGGATCCGCTACGCCGCGGTGATCGTGTCCGGGATCCTGGCTGCGCTCGGCGGCGCCTACCTGTCGATCGGGTTCCTCGGCTCGTTCAACGAGAACATGACCGCCGGGCGGGGCTTCATCGCGCTGGCGGCGGTGATCTTCGGCGCCTGGAGGCCGTTCGGCGCCTTCGCGGCTGCCCTGCTGTTCGGCTTCTCGAGTGCGCTTGCGCAGCGCCTGCCCGAGTACTCGGGCTCGGCCGCGACGCTCTTCCAGGCGCTGCCGTACGTCTTGACGCTGATCGCCGTCGCCGGCGTGATCGGCCGTTCGATCCCGCCCGCCGCGAGTGGTCGCCCGTACATCAAGCAGTAACGGACGGCCGAAGGGCAACGCGAGCGCGCCGCTCTCCGTGCTCGTGGCCCTGCTGTCGCTCGCGACGCTGCCTGCGGCCGTCGCGGTCGCGCGCGCGTCGGACGAGCTGACGCTCGTCGAGGCGGGCGTCGTCGCGGTTCCGGTCGCGGCCTTGCTCGGGCTCGTCGCGCTCTGGCTCGCTCGCCGCGCGCGGCGGCGCGCGGACCGTACGGTCGACCGCGTCGGCGGGCGCGGCGCTGCTCGGGCCGGAAAGCTCCTCGGCGGCCTCGGCGTCTATCTCGCCGCGACGGCGGCGCTCGCGCTCGGCGTCTACGCGCTGCTGTCAGCTTCGGTCTGACCCGCGTACACTGACGCCCCGTGTTCGAGATAGGCAATAGCCTCAGAGAGGCTCGCCTGCGGCAAGGCCTCGACTTCCCCGAGATCGAGCAGCGGACGAAGATCCGCGGCAAGTACCTGCGCGCCCTCGAGGAGGAGCAGTTCGACCTCCTGCCCGGGCAGACCTACGTCAAGGGGTTCCTCCGCTCGTACGCCGAATACCTCGGCCTCGACGGCCAGCTCTACGTCGACGAGTTCAACTCGCGCTACGTCACGGGCGAGGAGGAGCCACCGATTCCGCCCGCACGCAGGGACCTCGTCGGCCGTCGCGGCCGCGGCCGCGGCGGAGGAGAAGCGCGCGGGATCGTGTTCGCGCTGGCGGGGATCGCGGCCGTAACTGCGCTCGTGATCGCCGCCTGGCGGGCTGCGCCCGAGAACGACCAGCCGACCATTCCGAATCTCGGCACGGTCAAGAACGACGCCACGCCCAAGCCGAAGCGCAAGGCGCCGAAGGTCACGCTCGTCGCGTCCGCAGCCCGCGGGAACACGTGGCTCGAGATCCACCGCGGGTCGCTCGCCGGTCGCACGATTTACCGCGGCACGCTCGAGGCCGGCCAGTCGCGGACGTTCACGGGGCCCCGACTCTGGGTGTACGCCCGCGCCCCGGGGAACCTCCGCGTGAAGATCAACGGCCGCCTGCGCCGCTCGCTGCCGGGTCGCGGCGCCCCGCGTGCGTTCATGATCACGCCTCAGCGCTTCCGCTCGGTCCGGCTCGCCGCTTGAGTCGTCCGCGCGCGGTCGTCCTCGTCACCGGAAGCGAGCTCGTCCGCGGCGATCGCCGGGACGCCAACGGTCCCTTCCTGGCGGGCGAGCTGGTTCGGCTCGGCCTCGAGCCGGCGCGGATCACGATCGTCGGCGACGGGCCCGAGGAGCTGCGGTCGACGCTCGCGGAGGGTCTCGAGGCCGACCTGCTGGTGATCTCGGGCGGGCTGGGGCCGACCCACGACGACCGCACGGTCGAGCTCCTCGCTGCCGCCGCCGGCCGTGAGCTGATCGTCGACGCACAGCTCGAGGCCGAGATCGAATCGGTCTCCCGGGCGATTGCGGAGCGGCTGCGCCGCCCGTACGCCGACTTCGCGGCCGGGGTCCGCAAGCAGGCCTCGCTTCCCGCGGGCGGAGCATCACTCGGGCTCGCCGGGACGGCGCCGGGCGTCGTCCTCACCGCGAACGGCGCCGTCGCGGTCGCGCTGCCGGGCCCACCCGCCGAGCTTCAGCGGCTATGGCGGTCCGCGGTCGCCTCGCAGCCGGTGCGCACCGTCCTCGCGCGCGCGAGGCCGCCGGGACGGCGTGTCCTTCGCTTCTTCGGCGCGAGCGAGTCGGCGGTCGCCCAAGCGCTCGCGGACGCGGGGGGCGAGGGCGGCGGCGTCGAGGCGACCATCTGCGCGCGGGACTTCGAGATCCACGTCGACCTCTTCGTCGAGCCGGGAGCCGACGAGCGGGCCGACGACCTCGCCGCCGCCCTACGGATGCCGCTTCAGCGGTACCTCTTCGCGGAGGACGAACGGCCGATCGAGGAGATCGTCCTCGCGCTGTGCCGCGCGCGCGGGCTCACGCTGACGACGGCGGAGTCCTGCACCGGCGGGATGATCGCGGAGCGCCTCACGTCCGTGCCAGGAGCGAGCGACGTCTTCACCGGTTCGGTTGTCACGTACTCGGATTCGTTGAAGCACCACCTCCTCGGGATTCCGAACGAGCTTCTCGAACGCCATGGCGCCGTCTCGGCCGAAGTTGCGGCGGCGATGGCATCCGGGGCGAGGATGCAGTTGCAGTCGGATGCCGCCGTTGCCGTGACAGGCATCGCCGGACCCTCCGGAGGAACGCCCGAGAAGCCCGTCGGCCTCATCTTCGTCCACGGCGCAACCCCTGATGTGGAGCGGGGTCGCGAGCTCAACCTCCCGGGCAGGCGTGACGAGATCCGGAGACGATCGACGGTCGTTGCGCTTCACCTTTTGCGCACACTTTTGACACAGAATCGCGACGAAGGCGTATGAATCGCGCCGCTAGCGTCGAGGGCCATGATCGCCTTCGACTCTTCTGCGGCTTCATCCTGCCCGCCGGCGCGCTCGACGGGATCCTCACGTGGCAGCGAGAGAACTTCGCCGGGCGGATCGTCCCGCGAGGGAATCTCCACGTCACGCTCGCGTTCCTCGGCTCGAGACCGAGCGCTGATCTGGCCGCGGTCGTCGACGCGTTGCGAACGAGCGCCGAGGGCGCGCCTTCTCCGACGTTCCGACCCCTCCGGTACCGCGAGACGCGAAGCGTCGGCATGCTCGTCCTCGAGGACGAGGACGACCGCGCAACCCGGATCGCGGGGGAGCTACAGGAGCGGCTCGAGGCGATCGGCGTCTATCGGCGCGAAAAGCGTCCGTGGCTTCCGCATGTCACGGTTCTGCGCTTTCGCGAGCGCCCCGGCTTCCGGCCGCCGGTGCCGGATCTCGGCGCCTTCGGTCCGTCCGACGCCGCTGTCTACCATTCAGCGCTGCGACCGGACGGGGCGCAGTACACGGTCCTCGAATCGGTCGCACTAGGAGGTTAGGAGTGGATCGCCAGCAAGCTCTGGACGTCGCGCTCGGTCAGATCGAGCGCCAGTTCGGCAAGGGCTCGGTCATGCGCATGAACGACCACGGCCAAGTTTCGACGGGCGCCGTTTCGACCGGGTCGCTCGCCCTCGACCTCGCGCTCGGAATCGGAGGCCTCCCGCGCGGGCGGGTCGTGGAGATCTTCGGCCCGGAATCGTCGGGCAAGACGACGCTCGTCTACCACGTCATCGCCGAGGCGCAACGGCGCGGCGGCATCTGCGCCTTCATCGACGCCGAGCACGCGATGGATCCCCAGTACGCGCGAAGGATCGGCGTCAACGTCGACGACCTGCTCGTCTCGCAGCCCGACAACGGCGAGCAGGCGCTCGAGATCGCCGAGCTGCTCGTCCGGAGCGGCGCGCTCGACGTGGTCGCCGTCGACTCCGTGGCGGCGCTGACGCCGAAGGCCGAGATCGAGGGCGAGATGGGCGACAGCCACGTCGGCCTGCAGGCGCGCCTGATGAGCCAGGCGCTGCGCAAGCTCGCCGGGACGCTCAACCGCACCGACACGATCTGCATCTTCACGAACCAGCTGCGCGAGAAGATCGGCGTCATGTTCGGCAACCCGGAGACGACGCCGGGCGGCCGCGCGCTCAAGTTCTACTCGTCCGTCCGGCTCGACATCCGGCGCATCGAGACCCTCAAGGAGGGCGTGGAGGCGATCGGGAACCGCGTCCGCGTCAAGGTCGTGAAGAACAAGGTCGCGCCGCCGTTCAAGCAGGCCGAGTTCGACATCATCTACGGCTCCGGGATCTCCTGGGAGGGAACGGTTCTCGACGCCGGCCTCGAGCGCAAGGTCGTCCAGAAGTCGGGCTCCTACTTCAGCTTCGAGGACGAACGCCTCGGACAAGGGCGGCAGAACGCGACCTCGTTCCTCCGCGAGCACCCGGACGTCACTCAGGGCATTCTCAGCGCGATCCAGGCCCAGGTCGGCGACGACCAGATCGTCTCGGCACGACTCCTGCCGACGGCGCCGGCGGAGCCAGACAAGGCCGCCAAGGCGGCCGAAGAGGTGCCGGCGGAAGCATAGGTCGTGCCGCGCGTCACCGCGCTGACCGCCGAGCCTGCCGGCACGCACGTCGTCGTCGAGCTCGACGGCGCGCGCTGGCGCCGGATCCCCGCCGAAGTCGCGGTGCGCGTCGGTCTCACGCGCGACTCGGAGCTGGGTCGCGGCGATCTCCGGACACTCGGCCGTGAGCTTCGCCGGGCGGAAGCGCTCGACACCGCGACGCGGGCGCTCGTCCATCGTGATCGCTCGCGGGCGACCGTGCTCGCTCGCCTGCATGCCGCGGGCATCTCGCGGTGGGCAGCCGGCGAGGCACTCGAAACCCTCGAGCGGGCAGGCATCGTCGACGACGGACGGTTCGCGCGGTCGCGGGCGGCTGCCCTCGCGGCGCGCGGATCCGGCGACGCGCTGATCGAGGACGAGTTGCGTTCGGCCGGTGTCTCCGAAGGCGACGTGCAGGCGGCGCTCGGAGCACTCGACCCTGAACGCGAGCGGGCGATTCGGGTGACCGCGGCACGCGGCGAATCCCCGGCGACGGCGCGGTGGCTCGCCCGACGCGGCTTCGGACAGGACGCGATCGAGGCGGCTCTGCCGACAGTCGTTGCAGACGAGTCGTGATCGGCGCTAGGATACGGGCCTGCTTCATTCGACATTTTGCCTGCATACCTAGCGTTTTCTGAATCGGTTCCATGACACTCGACACGATCATCAGGCCAAGACGAGTAGCGGCGAAACGTATGGAAGGGGGCTCGGCCGACCGCCTGTAGCCGTGCTCCGGGGCCAAGAGCCCCAACGTGGACCGAGCCGGAACGTTCTGTGCGGGCCGGGTGCCGGGTAAGCACCCGCGGTTTTGCCGTGGGCAGCCGGAATCGACCCAGGAGCGCGCATGCTCGTCGAAGTCGCCCTCGTCGTAGGGCTCGTTCTTCTCACAGTGGCGGTCGTGCTGCTCACGCTCCGGATGCTCGGCTCCTCGCGGGTCGGCGCCGCGAGGCGGATGCGCGAGCTCCTCCTGTCCGAGGCGGAGCGGGAGGCCGAGACGATCCGACGCGAATCACAGATCGCGTCGCGCGAGGAGTCGATTCGCCTCCGAGCCGAGGTGGAGCGCGAGCTCGCCGAACGCCGGACACGCGTTGCGAAGATCGAGGAGCGCGTCCTCTCCGCGGAGGAACAGGTGGAGCGAAAGCTGACCGAGCTCGCTCGACGCGAGCAGGGCCTGTCCGACCGCGAGACGCACCTGCGCTCGCTTCAGCAGGAGCTGAAGGAGACGAAGGAGCAGGAGCTCAAGGAGTTGGAGCGCATCTCCAATCTGACGGCTGGCGAGGCGCGAGCGCACCTGCTCGAGCGCTCGGAAGAGTTGGTGCGCCATGACCTGGCGCGCCGGGTGCGCCAGATGGAGGAGGAGGCGCAGGCCGAGGCGAAGCGGCGAGCCCGCAACCTCGTCGCCGACGCGCTTCAGCGGGTCGCCGCGAGTCACGCTTCGGAGACGACGTCGTCGCTCGTCGAGCTCCCTTCTGACGACATGAAAGGGCGGATCATCGGGCGGGAGGGACGCAACATCCGGGCCCTGGAGCACCTCACGGGCGTCGACTTCATCATCGACGACACGCCCCAGGCGGTCGTGCTCTCCTCGTTCGACGGCATCCGCCGTGAGGTCGCGAAGTTGACGCTCCTGAAGCTGATCGAGGACGGGCGCATCCACCCGGCGCGGATCGAGGAGATGTACTACCAGTCGAAGGCGGAGATCGACGACCACATGCGCCAGGTCGGCGAGCAGGCCGTGTTCGAGGCGAATTGCGGGCAGTTTCACGACGAGCTCGTGAAGATCCTCGGCCGGCTGCACTACCGCACGAGCTACGGGCAGAACGTCCTCAAGCACACCCTCGAGGTCGTTCACCTCGCCGGGATCATGGCGAGCGAGCTCGAGGCGAGCGTCAAGACGGCCAAGCGCGCAGCGCTCCTGCACGACCTGGGCAAGGCGCTGACGCACGAGATCGAGGGCTCCCACGCGTCGATCTCGGCGCAGTACGCGCGCCGTTACGGGGAGACCCAGGCGGTCGTCCATGCGGTCGAGGCGCACCACTACGAGGTGCAGCCGCAGACGGTCGAGGCCGTTCTCGTGATCGCGGCCGACGCGATCTCCGGCGCGCGTCCCGGGGCGCGAGGCGACAGCCTCGAGAACTACATCAAGCGACTGGAGGCGCTCGAGGAAATCGCGGTGCAGAAGAAGGGCGTCGAGCGGGCGTACGCGCTCCAGGCCGGCCGCGAGATCCGGGTAATCGTCAAGCCCGGGGAGGTCGACGACGACACGGCCGTGCTCCTCTCCCAGGAGATCGCGCGCGAGATCGAATCCGAGCTCGAGTACCCGGGCCAGGTGAAGGTCACGGTGATTCGTGAGTCCCGCGCGATCGAGTACGCGAAGTAACCAGGCGACGAAGCCGCCGCTCCAGCGCTCCACGATTCAGCGCGCACCTCCCCACCCTGGGTGGGGAAGTGGTTCCACCCGCCACCCGCTGGCGATCCTAGTTCGCACGGTCGCGCACGTCTGTGCCGAATCAGCGCCGACTCTCGCGCAGTGACAGGCGCCGCAACGCGCGGCAACGGGAGGTCTCCAAGCCGCGGGGCGCGGAGAGGCCACGAGCCCGGCGGTACCATGGCGGGTCGTGAAGCGGTACCACGTTACGACCTTCGGGTGCCAGATGAACGCTCACGACAGCGAGCGGATCAAGGGCATGCTGGAGGAGCTCGGTCTCGGCGAGGCACCTGACCGGCACGAAGCGGACGTGCTCGTCTTCAACACGTGCACGATCCGCGAGAAGCCCGATCAGCGCTTCGCGGCGCACCTCGCTCAGGCGCGCGCGCTCAAGGAGCGCAACAACGAGACGGTGATCGCCGTCGGCGGCTGCTACGCCGAGGCGCAGCGCGAGCGGCTGTTCGAGCTGTACCCGTTCGTCGACGTCGCCTTCGGGCCCGGCACGATCCCGCACCTCGGCGACTGGCTGGGCGCCGGCGGCGACCGCGTCGCCCGCGGGCGGTTCGGGATCGCGGAGGAACGGAGCTTCGCCGGCACGCTCCCGATGCACCGCGAGCGCCGCTTCCAGGCGTGGGTGCAGGTCTCGATGGGCTGCAACTCCAAGTGCGCGTACTGCATCGTGCCGCGCGTCCGCGGCCGTGAGGTCAGCCGCCGTCCGGGCGACATCGTCGCCGAGGTAACCCGCCTCGCGGGCGAGGGCGTCCGCGAGATCACGCTGCTCGGTCAGAACGTCAACTCGTGGGGGCGGGACCTCGCGCCCGACCTCCGCACCGACTTCGGCGAGTTGCTCCGCGCCACCGATGCGATCGACGGCATCGAGCGGATCCGCTTCACCAGCCCGCACCCCAAAGACTTCCGCGACCCGGTGATCGCGGCCCTCGCGGAATGCGAGGCCGTCTGCGAGCACGTCCACCTGCCGCTGCAGTCGGGATCGACCCGGGTCCTCAAGGCGATGCGGCGCACGTACGACCGCGACCGCTATCTCCGCCTCGTCGACAAGCTCCGCGCGGCCGTCCCCGATCTCGCGCTCGGAACGGACATCATCGTCGGCTTCCCCGGAGAGACGGAGGCCGACTTCGCCGAGACCCTCGCCGTCGTCGAAGAGGTGCGCTACGACAGCGCCTACACCTTCGTCTTCTCGCCGCGCGCCGGCACGGAGGCGGCGGCCATGCCGGCCGCGGTGCCGGAGGACGTCAAGCGCGACCGGATCGAGCGCCTGATCGAGCTCGTGCAGCGGATCGCGGCCGAGCGGAACGCCGACCGGATCGGGCGGGTCGAGCAGGTTCTCGTGGAAGGCGCGAGCCGGACGGACGCCTCGCTCCTCCGTGGGCGCACGCGCCGCAACACGACCGTGAACTTCGCCGGCTCCGCGCGCCCCGGCGATCTCGTCGACGTGAGGATCGAAGCCGCAACGTCGACCACGCTGAAGGGAACCGAGGCAGCCCTCGTAGCGGCCTGACCGGGTCGTGCGCGTCCTGGCCATCTTCGGCCCGACCGCGTCAGGCAAGACCGACGTCGCGGAGGAGGTCGCCGACCGGATCGACGGCGAGCTCGTCTCTGCCGACGCGATGCAGGTCTACGACGGACTGCCGATTCTCACCAACCAGTCGCCCCGACCGACGCACCTCGTCGGGATCTGGCCGCTGAGCCACGACGCGTCGCTCGCCGAGTACCAGCGGCTCGCCCACGAAAAGATCGACGAGATCCTCTCGCGCGGCCGCACTCCGATCGTCGTCGGCGGCACCGGCCTGTACCTCCGGGCCGCGATCGCGGGCCTCGACCTGCCGCCGGCTCCGCCGCCCGGCCTGCGCGACCGTGTCGACGCCGCGTACGAGCGTCTCGGAGCCGCCCGCGCGCACGCCCTGCTCGCCGAGCGCGACCCGCAGGCGGCCGCGCGCGTGCACCCGAACGACCGCCGCCGGGTCGTCCGCGCGCTCGAGCTCGTCGAGCTCGGTCGATCGCTGGCGCCGAGCGAGGACCGCCTCTGGAGCGACGAGACTCGGCATCCCACCGCGATCTTCGGGCTCGACGTCCCGAAGGACGAGCTGGCCCGGCGGATCGAGGTCAGAACCGCGTCGATGGTCGAGCGTGGGGTCGAGGCGGAGGTGCGGCAGGCCGTCGCAGGCCCGATCTCGGCCACCGCCCGCGCCATCCACGGGCTCACGGACTTCGGCGAGCTGCCCCTCGACGAAGCGGTCGCGGCCTACAACCGGCGGGTGCGGCGGTACGCGGCGTACCAGCACAAGTGGATGCGGCGAATCGCGGGCCTGACAGCGGTGGCCGCGAACCGGCCCGCAGCCGAGACCGCCGACGAGATCGTCGCCCGGATTCGAGACGAGACAGTCGTACGGGCCGCCCGACGAGAGGACGCCGAAAGCGCTTTTCAGGTCCAGCGCGCAGCCTCGCTCGCCGGGCTCGGTCACATCTACCCGGCGGATCGTTACGCGTTCCCCGACGACGCGGTTCGCGCGCGCTGGCGGCAGGCGGTCGGGACGACCGACGGCAACGTCATCGTCGCCGAGCGCGGCGGCCGAGTCGTCGGGGTCACCGCGGCGAAGGGCGGCTGGCTCGACGGGCTCTACGTCCTGCCCGAGGAATGGGGGAACGGCGTTGCCGGCCGCCTCCACGACGAGGCGGTGAGCGCGCTCGCCGCCGCCGGCGCGACGAGCGCCCGCCTCTGGGTGCTCGAGGACAACACGCGCGCCCGGCGGTTCTACGAGCGCCGGGGCTGGCGGCCGGACGGCAGCGAACGGGTCGTTCCATTCCCGCCGCACCCGCTCGATATCGGCTACACGAAGGAGCTGTGATGGAGCGCTGGACCGCGCTCGGCAACGTCTACCTGATCGGCACCGAAGGTCCGGGAGACGCGGGCGACGCGGACGGCATCCTCGAGGTCGTCGCGCACGGGGACGACTGGGCCGAGGTGCGGATCTGGAACCCGGACGGCTCGCTCGCGGAGATGTCCGGAAACGGCACCCGGATCGCCGCGCGCTGGCTGTCGGCCCGCACCGGCCGCGAGCAGGTGACCGTCAAAGTCGGCCCGCGCGACGTGCGGGCGCGGATCCTGTCGGAGGACCTCGTCGAGCAGGACCTCGGTCAGGTCGAGATCGCCGAGCCCGAGGAGATCGAAGGCGTGACGGTGACCCGGGTCTCTGTCGGCAACCCGCACGCCGTCGTTCAAGGGGACCCCGACGACCTGCCCCGGATCGGGCCGCTGCTCGAGACGCATGTCGCGTTTCCCAACCGGACGAACGTGCAGGTCGCTCGTGTCGACGGGCCCCACGACGCGACCGCGCGCGTCTGGGAGCGCGGGGTGGGGGAGACCGCGTCGTCGGGGACGAGCGCCGTCGCCGTCGCCGCCGCCCTGGAGCTCGATCCGGCGACGATTCACTTCCCCGGCGGCGACCTGGTTGTCCGCTTCGAGGGACGCCGGGCGTTCCTGACGGGGTCGGCGGTGCGGGTCTAGCCCGCGATGCCGTGCTCGCGCAGGGCCTCGTTCAGGCTCGTCTTCAGGTCGGTCGAGGCGCTCCGCCGGCCCACGATCAGCGCGCACTGGAGCCCGTACGTCCCGGCGGGATACTCTTTCTGCCGCACGCCGGGAAGGACGATCGACCCGGGCGGCACGTAGCCGCGGTGCTCGACGGGCTCCGGCCCGGTGACGTCGATAACCGGAATCGACGCGGACAGCACGACGTGCGGCCCGATCACGGCGCGCTCGCCGACCACAACCCCCTCGACGATCACTGCGCGGGAGCCCACGAAGACGCCGTCCTCGACGATCACGGGCCGCGCGCCGCGAGGCTCGAGGACGCCTCCGATCCCAACGCCGCCCGCGAGGTGGACGTCCGCCCCGATCTGCGCCCCCGACCCCACCGTCGCCCAGGTGTCGACCATCGTGTTCGGGCCGACCCAGGCGCCGATGTTGACGTAGCTGGGCATGAGGACGACCCCGCGCGACAGGAACGAGCCGTACCGGGCAACGGCGGGCGGCACGACGCGCACGCCGAGCTTCTCGTAGCCGCGCTTGAGCGGGATCTTGTCGCGGTACTCGAAGAGGCCGAGCTCCTCAGGCTCGATCTGCCGGAGGCGGAAGTACTCGAGGATCGCGTCCTGCGCCTCCTCGTTCACGGTCCACTCGCCGTTCACCCGCTCCGCCACGCGCGTCTCACCGCGATCGAGCGCGGCGACGACTTCCTCGACGCGCTCCGGTGTCACAGCGCGTCCTCGAGCAGAGCGGCCGCGCGCCGACAGTCCTCGAGGCTCGGCACCAGCGCGAATCGGACGTAGCCCTCGCCCGACGGCCCGAAGAACGAGCCGGGGCAGACGACGACGCCGTGCTCGAGCAGGCGTTCGGCGAAGGCGTCGGCGTCGCCTTCGACCTCCACCCACAGGTACATGCCGGCACGGCTTGCGGCGACGCGCAGCCCCTTGGCCTCGAGCATGGGGAGGAGCGCATCCCGCTTGGCTCGGTACAGCGCCCGAGCCTCCTCCACGTGCGCCTCGTCGCCCCACGCGACCACGGACGCCCGCTGGACGAACTCCTGCGGGGCTGTCCCGACCGTTGGACGGAACGCGCGCATCGCTCCGATCAGCGCGTC